>CAJUIM010000012.1 GCA_910586275.1 uncultured Lachnospiraceae bacterium
CGGGACAGGCGCTCCCGCTGCCGCCGTTCCGCAAAAAAATCCCTCCCGTGCGTCCACCCCTCAACACAACATTCAGACTGAACTGTTACCATTCTTCATTTTTTTCCGTCAACCGCATATAATAGAAAATATCGCTGTGAACAGAAGGGATTCCTATCTATTATGTACCTTCCTCCTATTGCCCCACCCTTAAAAATCGCCATTGTCGGCAGAAGCAAAGACACCGCCAACTATGAGCATGCCCTGCATGCCATGGGCGCGGAATATCTGACCACCATGAACCTAGGATGTCTGGAAGACTGCCAAGGCCTGCTGCTGCCTGGCGGCGGCGACATTACCCCCGCCTTTTTCGGCCAGAAGAACCAAGGTTCCAAGAACATTGACACCGAACTGGATATTATCCAGCTCCAGGCATTGGAATTCTTTTCCAAGCGGAAACGTCCTGTATTCGGCATCTGTAAAGGCATGCAGGTGATCAACGTCCATTTTGGCGGAACCATTGCCCAGCATATAAAAGAAGCTGACCGTCACGCATGGGAGAACGGCGACAAAATGCATCCTACCCATGTCCGTCCCGATACCTTCCTAGACAGGCTGTATGGCAGAAATCCGCTGACTAACAGTGCTCACCATCAGGCAATAGACCGTCTCGGAAAAGGCTTAACCGTCATCCAAAATGCCGATGACGGCATTATCGAAGCCGTCTGCCATAACTCCCTTCCCATTTTCGGGGTTCAATGGCACCCGGAGCGGCTGTTTCCCGCGTTCACCTGCCATATGCCCTCTGACCCTGCACCCGCTGACGGCAGGCTCCTGTTTTCCTATTTCTTTTCCCTAAACCGTGTTTGAAAATTCATTCCCGTCATCTGCACTACGACGTGCCGTTTCACCACTAATATTTGAACCAAATTCAGGTTACATAGCCCGCTATGTGCCAAAGGAAGGAGGCATAGCGGGCTATGCCTCTGATTTCTGAACGGCATTTCCCTGCTCCCTCTTTCTCCTCTCCCCACTTCTCCTTTCTCTCTCCGCCTCAATCTTCCCGATTCCCTCTTCCCACTTCTGCCTGCTTTCCAAAGCCTTTCCCTGCAGTTCTTCCCTTGCATGCTCTCTGGTAACCTCAAATAAAGAAGCAACGATTTTCCTCATCATGGAAGCCGTCTCCGCGTCCAGTTCCTTGAACGCCGCCACCACCGCCGTCATGCTCTTCTTCCAGTCTGCGGTAAAATCCATTAACGTCACGGCTTTTGACGCAGAAATCACCTCATACAGAGTATCCACAAAGGAATGAATCTGGGTATCGTCCAAAGACAGAATCCATTTGTTCACCGCATCATCCATAAACTTTGTCCTTTTATAAATATCTTTCACGCGGACAAATTCGTCCTCTCTTACAAGCCATGTATACGGATTATGCTGCAGCAGCCCAAAGGATTTGCTCTCTACCACAATATAGCCCTCGGCATGGGACTCCAGAAGCATCCCTACTAACGACGAATGAGGGATAATTTTCCGTATCCGGTCCGCAATTTCCGCGTAGCGCCCTCTCTCCCTTATTTCCGGCCGGAACCCGGGGCCGTCATGGCTGTAGACCATATATATTCTGTCCTGTATTTCCCGGCGGCAGTTCATCGCCGCATAGACTGCGAAGTTCCCGCCCTTCGAATGCCCGCCCACATAGAACCGCCCGTTCAGCCCGGCAGCCGCCTTTTCCAAATACTCCACGCTGCGCAGCTGCCCCAGCACCGGTTCCGAAAATGCCAGATTAAAGTCCTCCTTCCATCCTACAATTGTCTCATCTGTCCCACGATAAGCAATATACGGCATTTCATCTTTCAGAAAAAACGTGACAGCGGAAAACTGCGTTTCCTGCTCTGCTTCAATCAGATTCACATGTCCGGTCATACGAAGCGTACGGAACCGCGCGCTTCTCATCATCCCTTCAAACAACTCTGTATTCGGCTCTCTATACCGCTCGTCCGCAAATAGATGGCTCTTGTCCGGATGGCTGTTCAGATATTCCATATCCACTGCCGCCGCCTCATCTCCCGCCCCCGGAACAATGCCGTCAAACTTCAGATATGCAAACTGACTCAAGATAAGGCTGTCCACCTCGTTCAGCGGCTTTTCCGAAAAAGTATAATCCCCATATTCTTTCAGATAATCAATGATTGTCCCCATATTCCCTCCTTCCGCAGCACTGTTAAAAACGTGCTTCCAGATGCCCGATATTCTTAATCAGCACCGACACCGTCCCGTCCGTATTCGTGATGAACTCCACACTTTTCGGATCTTTATACTGCTCCATCGGAATCTTAATTTCTATTCCGGTATCCGTATACAAATGCTGCTTCTGATATTTCCGCGTGGTAGCTTCGCTCTGAGGGAGAACCTCTTCCTTCACCATATCGTATTTTTCCATTTTATCCTGAAAAGCCACTTTCAATTCCGGTTTTTCTTCAAAAATCTTCTCCGCAATCTCCTCCACCACAAAGCCGCCCTTCTCCTGGAGTTCTTCCTGTATAATGCTTTTGGCCTTCATCTGTGCCTCATATTGGGAATATTCGTCGTATCCTTCTTTCTGCACCGCCTCCACCGCCTTTGTCACAATGGACAGCTTGGACTTATGGGACATGTGGCCGGAGCATTTCAGGAAAAGGTAGGAAAAATAATTCACCTTCTCTCCGTTTACCTCATACTTTTTCTCCACCACCTGCACGTCCAAATCTTTCAGACGGATAATGGCTGCCTCGCTGAGCCTCTGCGATTCCGAAGGCAGGATTGACTTATGCCGTATGATTTCATTGCAGTTCCCCCCATCCTCCGAGGACAGCGTGCGGTGCGTATACGATTCCTTATAATTCATTTTCAGCAAAGCCAGATATTCCTCATCCCCATGCTTAAACCGCACCGTCAGAAGGTCCGCCGGCGGAATATCAATATTGCTGTTCATAATGCTGTACAGAAACCCGGCCATGTCCTTGCTGACATCCACAAAAAAATCATCCGAATACTGCACCAGCATTTTATATACTTCCGACTCCTCCTTATAAAACCGGCAGTTCTTCCCGTCGTCCCCGGAAGAAATCCGCGCAATATGCTCTTTCAGGAATTCCGCAAACTCTGACCCATACTCCAGTTCCCTGTCCGACAGCACCGGCATCCCTATCGTGGAATCCAGAATATGCACAATCACCTTCTTTATCCGAATGTCCTCTTTTACCATAACAACAACCTCTTTCCTGTTTTTTCCTCCTGCGCCTACGGATGCTCCGGCATGCCGCCCCTACCGTCTCCATGTCTTGGAAGAGAAAAGCACCAATACCGGCAGCAATTCCAGACGACCCGCCAGCATGTCAAACATCAGCACATATTTAGAGAACGGAGAGAAAAAAGAATAATTCCCGGCCGGCCCCACCAGTTCCAGCCCCGGGCCTACATTGTTAAAATTAGCCGCCACCGCTGTAATATTGGTCACAAAATCATATTCGTCCAAAGCCAGCAGCAATAATGATGTCAGGAAAACCATGACATATATTACCGCATAAATCTGCACGGAACGCAATGTGCCTTCTTCCACAGTATGCCCTTCCATATGTATCTTCTTAATGCTTCTTGGATGTATGGCAAGGGAAATCTCCGTCTTTATGCTTCGCCAGAGGATAATCAGCCTTGATACCTTAAAGCCGCCGCCCGTACTCCCTGCGCACGCCCCCAAAAGAGTGAGCAGGAATAGCACAGTTTTAGAAAACTCCGGCCAGACATTATAATCCAATGTACAGAAACCGGTAGTGGTCATGACAGAAGCCACTTGGAAAAGCGCATGGTGAAAGGCCTGAAAACCATTCTCAAAAAGCCCTCGGACATCAAAAGCAATCAATGCCGCCGCCAAAAACACAATCCCCAGATAATACCTTAATTCCTCACAGCACAGCACATCCTTAGGCTTCCTTATGAGCAGAAGGAAATACATCTGAAAATTCACGCCGCACATTAACATAAAAACCGTAAAAATCGTCTGTACAGCCATGGGATAACTGCCGATGCTTGTATTCAGCAGGCCGAATCCGCCCGTTCCCACCGTGGAAAAGGTCAGTGTCAATGCCTCATAAAGCCCCATCCCGGCAATCAGCAGGGAAATCACTTGCAGAGCCGTTATTAAAATATAGATGCCGTATAGGATCATTGCCGTATTTTTTACTCTGGGCACCAGTTTCCCTACACTGGGCCCCGGGCTTTCCGCCCTCATAAGATGCATATTGTAGCTGCCTGACAGCGGCAGGATAGCCAAGATAAACACCAGAACCCCCATCCCGCCAATCCAGTGGGTAAAGCAGCGCCAAAACTGGATGCTGCGGGACAGGCATTCCACATCGGTAAGTATCGTGGCCCCCGTGGTCGTCAGCCCGGATACCGTTTCATACAATGCGTCCGTATAGTTCGGGAACTCCCCGCTCAGATAAAACGGCAGGGCTCCCACTAGGCTTAAAAGAATCCAGCTTAACGATACCGTCACAAACCCTTCCTTTGCATAAAATACATTGCTTGTAGGCTTATGCCGCCTGCCAATCAGGCTCACCGCAAGACAGCCTGCCATTACGGCAAGAAAACTGAAAACCGCCCGTTCTCCGTAAATAATCCCTACCAGACAAGGCAATGCCATAAACATTGCCGCAAATTCCAATATTCTGCACAATATATAACGAATAATTGAATAATTCATTTCCCTTACCTCTATTGCACCTATTTTAAAATATCTTTGATATCATGCAGCCCCGTCATCGTAGTCACTATCACCACCGAGTCCCCTGCCTGAATCACGCTCTGCCCTCTGGGAATCACCACATTGCCCCTATGGTTAATGCAGCTGATCAGCAGATTCGGCTTTAACTGAAGTTCCAACAGCGGAATGCCCAGCACCGGGGAATCCTCTTTTACCAAAAATTCCAGTGCCTCCACCCTGTCATTATTCATCCGGTAAAGCGTCTCAATATTGCTGCCGATAGTATTCTGCATGGCACGCACATACTTAATAATAATTTCGGCGGTAATGAACTTAGGATAAATGATGCTGCCCAAATCCAGCTGCCCGATGATCTTGTCATAAGCAATCCTATGCACTTTAGTAATCAGCTTCGCTTTTGAAATGCTCTTCACATAAAGGGAAAGCATTATATTCTCTTCGTCCAAATTGGTCAATGCCACAAACGCACCGGCCTGCGGCAGCCCCGTTTCCTGAAGAAGGTCACGGTCCGTGCCGTCTCCCCATATAACCATCGCCTGCGGAAGAAGTTCACTCAGTTCCTCACAGCGTGCCTTATCCCTCTCCACAATCTTCACCTTAATGCCGAAAGAAAGCAGCTGCATGGCCAAATAATAAGCCGTTTCACCGCCGCCTACGATAAATGCGCTCTTTGCCCGCGTAGTGGCCACCCCTAGTTTCTTAAAAAACTGTACGGTATTCCGCGGAGATCCTATCACCGATATTTCATCCTTTGCCCGCAGCACGAAATTACCGCCGGGAATAAATACATCCTCATCCCTCTCCACCATGCTGACAAGCACTTCGCACTTAAGCCTTGAAAAAATATCCTGCAATGAATGGTCACACAGCATGGAACCTTCTTCTATCCGGTAGCGCACCAGTTCAATCCTGCCTTTGGCAAAAGTATCTATTTTAATGGCCGACGGGAACTTTAATACCCTGGCGATTTCCATGGCCGCCGCGTCTTCCGGGTTGATAATCATGGAAAGCCCCATTTCTTCCCGGATGAAATTAATTTCTTTGTTATATACGGGATTCCGCACTCTTGCTATGGTATGGCATCCGCCGGCTTTTTTTGCAATCAGACAGCACAGCAGGTTCAGTTCATCGGAATTGGTCACCGCAATCATCAGATCGGCATTCTCGATTCCCGCTTCCATCTGCACAGAATATCCTGCACCGTTTCCCACAATGCCCATTATGTCAAAACTGTTGCTTACGTTCTGCACCACATCTCTCTTTGTGTCTATAATAGTAATATTGTGCCCTTCCTTACTCAATTTCTCGGCAAGCGTGGCACCCACATTGCCGCATCCCACTATAATAATCTGCATATTCTCCTCCCTTCGGCCTCCCGGATGTCCCGCCGTTCTCCCGTGCCCGTCTGCAAAGCAGCTTACTTGCACAGCCGCTAATATTTTCCCGGGTAATCCGTCCCCGTCTCCGACTGCATCTGCCTCTTATATTTTTCCGGCTCGGCTTTCATCTTCAGCAATGTGCCGAACGCTTGCAGCACCATCTTACTGCCGTTATTTTTCATAGCATACTTTCCCCTGTCCATTTCTGCCTTGAAATGATCAATCTGCCATACCATAATGTCGGCCACAGTATATCCGTCCACTTTGGCCTTGCACAGAAAGTTACCGGTTCCCATATAATAGGCAAATTCCTCCCCGGCCTCCCTGTCTTCCCAGAGTGCCTCCGCCAGCCAGATAAGGAAATTCTCCTCCTCCGCTGCCTCTGCCCCCAGTGCCTGCACCCATTTTTCAATAGTCGTTCTGTCATATGCGTCCATACAAAATCATTCCCTGCTCTTCCTGTTCTTTTGTCTCCGTTCCCCGGAGAGTGACCGGAAAATCGTTCCCCGCAGCCGCACAGCAGCATCCCCTTCCGCCCAATGTCATTCATTTAAGCCGCAGCCGACATCAGGAATTCTGCTTTTTGCTGGGACCTTCAAAAATCCCGTCAACATAAAATAAACCGGGACTGTGCCCGGAAAAGAATTTCTGCAACACACTCCAACACAGTTTATCCCTTAACACAATATCTTACCAAAAGCAAACATATATTACAAGTCACTCTTATATATTAGAATAAAGGTCGTTGGAAGGTATCCCCCGCTTGAAACTACTAACTTCTCTTAATGATTTTCTCTGGAACAGCCCCCTGCTGTTCCTGCTGATGGGCACGCATCTTTTCTTCACCCTGAAACTACATTTCCCGCAGCGGCATATCGGAAAAGCCCTGCGGCTTTCCGTCACACCGGAAAAACAGCAGGATCAGACATCCCCTAACCTATCCGCATTCGGAGCCTTGGCCACTACATTGGCCGCCACACTGGGCACAGGCAACATTGTCGGCGTCTCCACGGCCGTGGCGCTTGGAGGACCCGGAGCCGTCTTCTGGTGCTGGCTCACCGGCATTCTGGGAATGGCCACCTCTTATGCGGAATGTTATCTAAGCGTCTTATTCCGTGAGAAAAATAAGGATAACCTATATGTGGGAGGCCCTATGTATGTAATGAAAAACGGTATGCGGAACAGACCGCTGGCGGCTTTCTATGCTGTCTGCACGGTATGCGCCGCATTCGGCGTAGGATGCACCACACAGGCCAATTCCCTGACCCAGACTACTTCCGCCACTTGGGGGCTCTCGCCTCATCTGGTAGGAATGGCAACGGCCATCGTAGTAGGAATGGTCATTTTAGGAGGGATCCAATCCATCGGACGGCTGTGCATGAAAATTGTCCCTGCCTTGGGGCTTCTCTATATCGGCAGCTGTTTTGTACTGCTGTATATCCATCAGGATGCCATTTTCCCCGCTCTCGGGCTGATTCTGAAACATGCGCTGATGCCCAATGCCATTCTCGGAGGCATCACCGGCTACTCCATGAAGCACGCGGCCCGCTACGGCATTGCCCGCGGCCTGTTCACCAATGAAGCAGGCATCGGCACTTCCGCCATCGCCGCCGCTTCCTCCGGTTCCGAAAGCCCTTCCCGGCAGGCTTACGTCTCCATGACTGCCGTATTCTGGGATACCGTAGTCATGTGCTTCCTCTCCGGGCTTGTCATTGTGGCCAATATGCTGAAACATCCCGAATCCCTGTCCGGCGTAAAAGAAACCGGGCTGGCCGACGCAGCCTTTGCCTATCTTCCTTTTGGGGGAAATGAATTCCTCTCTCTGGCATTGATTGCCTTTGCCGTCACCACTTTGATTGGATGGTCTTATTTCGGCGAAAAAGCCTTCTGCTTCTTATGGGGCGAGCAGAATCTGAATGTATACCGCCTCATTTATATTGTCATGATTTATATCGGCGCCGTCATTCCCCTGCACATCGTATGGGAATGCACGGATTTCATCAACGCTTTGATGATATTCCCGAATGTAATTTCCCTGTTTGCCCTGCAGAAGGCAATACGGGAAACCTGACCGTAACTTTCGTCCCCCTCCCTGCCTCGCTTTCCAATTCCATCTGCGCATTGTTTTTTGCCACGATATGTTTCACGATAGCCAGTCCCAAGCCTGTTCCACCCGTAGATTTCGAGCGGCTTTTATCCACCCGGTAAAAACGCTCGAAGATACGTTCCTGATGTTCTTTCGGAATTCCTATCCCATTGTCCTCCACGGTCAGCACTGCCCTGTCCTCCTTGCTTTCCGCCTTCACCCATACCTGCCCGCCGTCCCTGTTATAACGGATGGCATTATCGCATAAATTATATACCAGTTCCTCCATCATCTGCTTTTCGGAATACACCCGGGCGGACCTTCCTGTAAAATGCAGTCCCACTCCATGCTTCTCGGCATTCATCTGAAGCATGCTGACACAGACTTGGGCAACCCCGCTCAGATCTACGATTTCCGGACAAACCTCCTGCTCTGCCGTATCCAGTTCGGACAGCCTGATCACATCATCAATGAGCGTCAGAAGACGGCTGGAATTGCGATGAATCTCCTTTGCAAAACGCACTATGTCCTCTTCCGGCGCCATGCCGTTTTCAATCAGTTCCGAATATCCGGATATGGCGGCCAGCGGCGTTTTCAGTTCATGGGAAACATTGGCCGTAAACTCCTGCCGCATTCCCGCGTTCTTTAGGATATCCTCATGCTGACTCTTTATAGTTGCGACAAAAGGCTCCAACTCCTCATAAATATCCAGTCCCTCCAAGTCATTGATATGGCCTGCAATCTTCCCTATAGGCTCCACCAAACTTTGGGTAAGGAAATGTGCAATCACCAGACAGAAAACAATAAGCATCCCCATTACCAACGCAATCAAAGGAAACGCTTCCGCCAAAAGGCTCCAAAGACTGTCCGCCTCTCTGGAAACGCGTATCACGCCGCCGTCTTCCGTCCGCACTGCATAATAAAAGGCATTTTTTTCCAACGTGGAAGACCGCCTCACCGCCTTTCCCTCTCCGGTTTCCCACGCCTGCATCACCTCCGGCCGGCCGGCATGATTGCCCATTTTCAGTTCCGGGGCGTAATTTTCAAATACCACTTCACCGTTTCCGTCCACCACCGTTATCCTCACTCCGTCGCCGGAGGAATAACGGCCGGCAAATGCGGCACCCTCCGCAGCCGATGCATTCTGCAGCAAACGGGAATATATTTTCAGATCGTCCAATATCTGTCTGCGAAATAAATCATAACTGACTGCCGCCACTAATAGGGTAGAAGAAAATATGGCTATCATGGCAATTGCTATTAACTGAACATTTATCTTTTTCTTCATTCTCATACCCCTATGTGCTATACTGTAAACTTATATCCTACGTTCCGTATTGTCTTTATCATTTTGCCGGATTCCCCCAATTTCTGCCTTAATGTTTTAATATGCATATCCAAAGTTCTGGATTCACCCTCAAAATCGGTTCCCCATATTTTCTCCAAAATGGAATCCCTTGAGGCCACGATCCCTGCATGATCCATAAGAAGCTTCAGCAACCGGTATTCTTTATAAGTAAGTTCACAAGGCAGGCCGTCCACCGTCACCGAATGCCGCTCCTCATCCAGACAGATGCTGCCAATACACATCTGCTTATCAGTCATCCGGCCGCTCCTGCGCAACAGAGCCTTCACTCTCGAAATCAATTCCATCACCCCGAAAGGTTTTGTCATATAATCGTCCGCCCCCATATCCAGTCCTTTTACCTTGTCAATCTCCGAAGTTTTGGCGGTCACCAGAATAATCGGAATCTGTCTGGTTGCCGCCTCTGCCCGCAGCCTGCGCACGATTTCCAAGCCGTCCTCATCGGGCAGCATAAGATCCAGTAAAATAAGATCCGGGACTTTTCGGGACAGTTCCTTGTAAAATGCTTTCGCGCATTCCAGCCCAATCACCTCATACCCCGTATTTTTCAAGGCATATGTCTCGATTTCTTTAATGTTTATGTCATCCTCCACCACATAAATAAGCGCCATTTCCGCCACCCCTTTCGCTGCCAATGACAAAATACCAAAGCAAAAATATTTTTTGACCTTGGCATCCTGTCATCATAGGAAACTGCCGCCTGCCCACGCATACTACGGCAGTCTGTATTTTTCCCGAAACCCTTCCACAGCCTGCATGAATCCGATGTTCTCCGACCTTCTCAGCCTGCCCAGATACGCATGAGTGTCAAACCCGTCTTCCGCTATCTCCAACAGGCTCACCGCTATATTGGAGCAATGGTCCGCCACCCGTTCATAGCTAGTAGTCACGTCGGCCAGAATAAATCCCATTTCTATAGTACAGCTTCCCTCCCGCAGCCTGCTAATATGCCTTTTCTTAATTTCCGCATTCAGATAATCAATGGTTTCTTCCAACGGCTCTATCTTTTTGGCCAGCTGCATATCCTCATTCTTAAAAACAAGCAGGGAACTTTCCATAATTTCTTTCACGGCCTCCGCAAATACCGCCAGTTCCTTTTCCGCCATGGATGAGAAAAAACATTGCCTGACATGCATTTTCCCTGCTGCCTCCTTTACATTCAGCGCATGGTCGGAAATTCTTTCGAAATCCCCTATATTATGAAGCAGGAACGATAAGGTATGGCTGTCTTTTTCCGACAGGTTCCTGCTGCTGAGCTTGACAAGATAAGAACCAAGTTCGTCTTCATACCGGTCTACTTTCTCCTCCAGCCTCACTACCTTTTCCGCCCCAGCACCGTCATAATGATTCATCAGGCCCATAGCCGTAAACAGAGCATCCCCGGCAAATTCTGCCATATCCATGGCTGCCGTCCGGCATTGCTCCAGGGCAAAGCCGGGAGTAGCAAGGAATCGCGGATCCAATATAGGGATTGTATCCTCTTCCCTATTCTGTATTTCGGCACTCCTCTCCTCATCCTTAATTGTCATCCATGCAAGTTTTTCCAACATCCTGGAAAACGGCAGAAGAAGAACGGTGGCAAACAGATTAAATGCCGTATGAACTGCCGCTATCCCTGCGGCATTTACCTTGTTTTCCAAAAAAGCAAACGGCAGCACGGCATGCAGGCCATAAAACAGAGCCATAAAAATAACAGTGCCGATTACGTTAAAATAAAGATGCACCAAAGCCGCCCGCTGCGCATTTTTGCTGGCTCCTATTCCCGAAAGCATGGCCGTGACGCATGTTCCGATATTCTGCCCCATTATGACCGGAATTGCGGTGCCGTATGAAAGGGAGCCGGTGGCACACAATGCCTGCAGGATTCCTACCGATGCGGACGAGGACTGAATCACCGCCGTCAATGCCGCACCGGCCAAAAGCCCCAGAATCGGATGGGAAAATGCAGTCAGTATTCCGGTAAATTCCGGCACGTCCGCCAAAGGCTTCACGGCTCCCGACATCGTATCCATGCCAAACATCAGCACCGCAAAACCAATGAAAATATTTCCCATATCCCTGAGTCTTTCCCTTTTGACAAACATCAGAAGACCCACGCCCGTTACTGCAAGTACCGGAGAAAAGGAAGACGGCTTAAGCAGACGCACGAAGAAATTGCTGCTTTCTATTCCCGACAGGCTCAGAAGCCATGAAGTCACCGTAGTGCCCACATTGGCTCCCATAATAATGCCTACAGCCTTGGACAATTTCATAATTCCCGAATTAACGAAACCCACCACCATTACCGTGGTAGCGGAGGAAGACTGAATCACTGCCGTCACGCCCGCGCCCAACAGCACCGCTCTCCATTTGTTGGAAGTCAGCTTCTCCAACACCTGTTCCAGCCTGCCTCCGGATGCCCTAGAAAGCCCGCCTCCCATCACGTCCATCCCATACAGGAACAAAGCCAGTCCGCCAACCATAGTAAGTATCCCAAAAAAATCCATCTTTCCCTCTTTTCTGCATAGCTTCTGCACATGCCAGATTTATCCATGCCTCTGCGGCAGCATCTTTCTTTATTTATATTGCTGCTTTCTTTATTTATATTGTTGCTTTTTTTCATTTTACAATACCTATGTAAAATCAAAGGCATGCCTATGTAAAATTAAGGTAAAATTTAAAAAATGCATCCGGCCCAAATTTTCTCAGCCGAATGCATTTCTGTTTTTACATTTCTGTTCTTACATTTCTGTTCTTGCGTTTCTGTTCTTACATTTCTGTTCTTGCATTTCTGTTCTTGCATATCCCATATTTCTTACCGGTTGTCTTCACCTACTATTCCATAAATTCCACTTTCCCGCTGCCGATACGATACATCGCGCCGCAGACTTTCACTCCGTTTTCTTCTTCCTTCATTTTGAGGCTTTCTTTAATTACGGAAACGCTTCTTTCCACATTCAGGCAGCTTGCACGCCATTCATCCTTTTCCTCTCCGATTGCTTTGCAGATTTCATCGGTAATTGATTTTACGAAACCGCCTTGAGGACCCTGAAGGGCTGCGCCTACGGCTCCGCAATGCTCATGCCCAAGAACAAGCACAAGTTTACATCCAAGATGATCGGCAGCATATTCAACACTTCCCAATTGATGATTATCCATCACATTTCCTGCCACACGGATCACAAACAATTCACCGATTCCTGCCGAAAAGATGCTTTCGGGAATCACTCTGGAATCCGAGCATGTTATTACAACCGCATAAGGACTCTGTCCATTGTCGCAAGTAAACTGACGAATCTCCGGAGATACGTCACCCGGATTCGTGGCAGCCGATATGTACCGTTCATTTCCCTCCTTTAATTTTTTCAGTGCTTCTTCTGCAGATACATTTCCTTCGTGCATAACTTCCTCCATTTCTGTCTCTCGACTCCTTGCAGATACGGCAGAGAAACCCGGATTCCTCCCAATGTCATTAGCTTAAGCCGCAACCCGCATCAGGAATAATGTTTTTAACTCGAACCTTCGAAAAACGCCGGCACTTAGGCACTGTATTTTAGTGCCTTAGTACCGCTGCGTTTGCCGCAAAGCGAAAGCGCGTCCGAATAAAAACAGAATTCCTGACGCTGGCTGCGGCTTAAGTTAATGGCATTGGAATTCTTCCCGGCTCTTCCCTTCACAAGGTATCTGTTCACTTTTTATCATTTTTATATGAAGTATACCATATTTACTGTAAATATTCATCCTTTTTAAATATTTTTTCACGGAAATCAAATGTCTTTACGAAACGCCCTCCATATGCTAAAATAGCTTTATGTTCAACGGTAAAGTTTTAACGCATAAAAGTGTATGGAGGTATTGGGAACTATGAATAAGAAAATAAGGACAGATGCCGTAGACCATTTGTTTGATGCGGTGCTATGCCTGAAAACAAAAGAAGAATGCTACACGTTCTTCGAAGACCTATGTACAGTGAACGAGATTTTATCACTTTCACAGCGTTTTGAAGTAGCCTCTATGTTAAAAAATCATAAGACCTATTTGGAAATAGCCGAGCACACAGGAGCTTCTACCGCAACCATCAGCAGAGTGAACCGTTCATTGAACTATGGGAACGACGGTTACGAAATGGTATTTCAGCGAATGAATGCCGAGTAAACTGTGGCTCATATCCTCCGTCAGCCCTTTTCCGACATGTCCCGGAATGTGTCTGAGACTCAATCTGCCATCTGAAATACAATACATCATTTTAAATATCTCTTGGAAAATTTGCCTCAGATTCAGTCTGTGCCGCCCACCGCATCTCTTCATTTGGGGCAAATGTTCCATATATCGTGTCATATATTTTCAAACATTTCCTTCACATATCCGATAATTTCCTCTTCCTGTGTATTCCAAGGAAAACACTGTTCTTTTTCCTTTGCAAAATAGAACATAAGATGCATCATAGCTTTCATTTTATCACCTTCCGATGCATTCTTTATCTGAAGAAGCAGATATTCCCAATCGTTCCCTGCCCCAAACAGCAGATAATCTATGGAGACATGAAAATGCTGCCTGATTCGTGCCATTACATCTTTGGATATCCCATACTCGCCTCTTTCATAGGCTCTGACTGCGTTAGGATTCACGCCTAAGATTTCTGCCATTTCTTCCTGCGTCAGCTTATTGGATTCCCTAATCTGCCGGATTCGCTTTCCAACCGCTTTATTATCAATCAATCCGTTATTACTGCCCATTTTCAGCCCTCCATACATTTTTCTTTCATTATATATGGATTAAAAATCTGTCAACAGGAAGTGTAACTGTATGCAACTACCAGTTATGCTGTCCAAAATATCTTTACACTATTTTGTAGTAATGCCTTTTCATTTTATCGTTGTGTGTTATTATTAATAACAACAATAATGTTTTTGGAGGAAACGTTATGTCAGATATTTCGGAGCGTATGAAAAAACTTAGACAGGAAAAACACTTAAAACAACAGGAAGTTGCTGATTTTTTAGGAATTTCCCAACAGTCATACTCACATTATGAGCAAGGGAAACGCGAACTTCCCCTTCGGCACGTTGCCAAAATCGCAGAACTTTATAATGTCAGCAGTGATTTCCTTCTTGGCACATCACCGAATTATTCCGGAATGTTTGACTTTAATTCCTGTTTTGTGCCGGACGTATCGTTAAGGACAATGATACTGACCATTATGAGGCTGAATAAGCATGCGCGGCAGCAGCTTTTTCACTTCCTGCTGCACTTGGAAGCGGCACAGGATAAACCGGATCCCCCGCCGAAGCCGACACGGTACCAAACATACAATCCGGCAAAACGCCGAGAGTAATTTACCTCATTCATACGGAATGCAATCCGGCCGCCTCCGCCGTATGCATTAAATATTTTTCCTTTAAGTCCTCAATATATTTACATAGATGGGCTATTACCAATACGCTCCAATACGACTTTGACGTCCAATTATCATTCAGCTTTAACAGATTCTGCACTTCTTCCTCTGTCAGATCCATCCCGCAGAACATCCGTGGACTGATATGGTATTGAGCCATCACTCCCAGCACCAGACTGTCCATCCGCCCGGTTCCCTTTTTAAAAATCAATGCTTCCAGAGAAGAAGCCGTCCCATATTTCTCCATGAATTTTTTCAGGAATTTTTTATTCTCCGCCGCGTCTTCTTCATCAGCCTTATAATAATTAACGCCATCGTTCCCTTCCCACATCTCGGCCTCTCCTTTTTCCATAAAGTGCAAGAGCAGCAGCATCTCATAATCCGGGTAAATTTCCGTCTCATTATCCTGTGCAATCACCAATGCCAATGCCATCTCACTGATACAGTACAGCATACTATATTCTCCGGAATGGGCGGCAAACACCTTGGCCTTTATATCACTGCCCGACACCGTATTCTTTCCCTCCATCCATTTACGGAGATCCCCATAGCCCGCATAAATAATTTTCATAAGCAGCCGGTAAGAGGGACCGCCTTCCTCCTCCTTCCGCATTTTCTCCAGCAGACCGGCCAAAAGCCGGGCATCCCATATCTCTTCTGCTTTTAAGCATTCTTCCAATGCCCAGCCGGCATACGGTGACTGTTCATAATATCGATAATAATCGTCCCCCTCCGGCATCTCCGCCCACAATGCCTGACGGCATCTCCTGCTGCATATAATGCCATAAATCACAAATCCCGTAACATCTATTCTTTTCTTGATCCCATTCATCAACATAGGCAGTACATACATTTTATATGCAGGATCCTCCGTTTCCTTCAGTCCGTGCATAATTTTTTCCGAAAAAACTTCGTCAAACAGATACTCCAGCCCTTCCACCGTAAGCATAGAGCCACTTTTTCCGCAGTCTTCCTCCGAATACGCCCTGCCATAACCGTTTCCTCCGTCACTTACAAAATAGCCGCCTAATTTCTCACGGAATTCCTTCTCCTTCAGCCGTTCTGCAATCAGTCTAAGCACCTGCGCATCCTCCATACTCTGCCGCATAAATGCCGCCTTCCCATTCACAACTTCACAAATTCCTTCATATACAATCTTTCCTGTCCCCATTCTTTTCCTCCTGTTTTATCATTTTTATCCCTTGCGGTATCAAAACATATTGCAACGATTCATTCATTCCATTGGAAATATAGGCGATAATGCCCTGCTGACCTGCCATGACATACCGCAGGCCTGACTATATCCGAAGTGTCCTCCGGACATTTTCCGTGCCAAGCCCACAGCAAAAGAATTTCCAATATCTGTAAGATATTTGCATTGTAACACGATATGTGCAAAGATTCAATCTTTCCGGCACCGTTTCCCGTCCCTATCTTTTTCCGTCCGTAAAAATGCACAATACCATATCCTGTTCTTTCAAAAGAAAACAACCCATATTTTGTTATTCCGTTCCCGCTGACCATTTATGCGGCATATTGACTGAGGAAAATTTTCTCTGTTTTTACCATACTTCACTCCCGCTCCTGCAATACCACATGCACCATATCCCCGGCCTGTTTACCGATAGCGGCACGGATATCCTTCCGCAGCCCGATTATATGGTTCGGCGTGCCCATTCTGACCAAGCTTCCGTCATAAGGAACACCGTCAAATTCGGCATGTACCTTCACCCGTCCTTTTCCGAATTCCTTCCTGACATCATATGGAAAATCCACATATGCGCCGTCTATATCCGGCACTTTCCGTATTTCGGCATCAAATTCGTATTTCTTTTCATTCATTTCACTTGTCCTCACTTTCTGTTATTGTCATCCTTGCGGGAATATAGTGTTGGGCGGGCATGTTTTAATATTCGTGTTGGGCGGACGCGCCGGATCTTATGTAATTGCCCTAAGGACGCGCTTCCGCTCGGCGTCAAACGCAACGGTACTAAGTTCGAAATCTGCCTGCGGCAGATTTATACCTCACTAAGTACCGGCGTTTTCCGACGGTCCTTATGACAATTACATAAGACCCGACGCTGTTTGTCGGCACAGTTTAAAATAGATATGAAGATGCTTTCTGTCAAATGTCCATCTCAATTTTCAGAAACTTAAAAACATATATGCCCCAAAATATATTTATTGCTAACTAAATAAAGCGACCGGAGACTACTCCAACTATATTTTAGTTAAAAACCTAACAAAATAATAAATCCGCCAAAAATCTTACCTTACACCAACTCAAACCACACAAAGCAAAACCTATAATCCCTCCCCATACTATTTTCCCCCACCTAATTACATTTATCCGATGCGTCCGCCTCGCATACCCCCACCCATAACATACCCAATGCCGTACCTCTAAGCCCCATACAGCAAACACCCTTCACAAAACGTAAACTACCCCATCTAAATTTTAGTTAAAAACCTAACAAAATAATGAATCCGCCAAAATTCTTACCTCATACCAGCATAAACCACACAAAATAAAACCCATAATACCGCCCCATACCACTTTCCCCACCCCACCTAATTACATCTATACGAACACACAGCATCGGATATTATATAGTTGTTTTATGGACCGTCGGAAAACGCCGGTACTTAGTGAGGTATAAATCTGCCATAGGCTGATTTCGAACTTAGTACCGCTGCGTTTGACGCCGAGCGGAAGCGCGTCCTTAAAACAACTATATAATATCCAATGCGTCCGCCCCGCATAACTTTCTTAACACTTTCTTAACCCCCTGCTATTTGTATTTCTTCCCGGTTATTATATAATAAACCCATACCGATTCCATACCCCCCGTTCATAACGTACCCAGCAATACCCAATACCGGCTATCTAAGCCCCATACAGTAAACAACTTTCATAAAACGGAGAATTGCAATGAAAACCACACATATATTCCGCACTGCGCTAATTCCCGGCATCCGCACCAAAGATACTGCCGCCGGAAAACTGCACAGTGCCTGCATCACATTAATATTACTGCTTTTCGCCACAGCCCTTTCTTTTTTATACTTTAGGATTTCCCATAACTCAGCTAATGTGGCGCTTATCTATATTCTCACGCTGATATTGATTGCCCGTATGACCGACGGCTATTTCTGGGGCATCTTTGCTGCTCTGACCGGTGTGATCTGTATAAACTTTTTGTTCACTTTTCCCTATTGGGCGCTGAATTTCACTTTGGCGGGATATCCTGTCACATTTATAGTGATGTTGGCTATCTCTCTGCTTACCAGTGCCACTACTACCCATATGAAACAGCAGATGCAGATTATCTCCGAACGGGAACGGCTGTTGGTGGAAGCGGAAAAAGAAAAGATGCGGGCCAACCTTCTGCGGGCTATTTCCCATGACCTGCGCACTCCTTTGACAAGCATTATCGGTGCCGGCACTTCTTATCTGGAAAACAGCAGTTACCTTAATGAACAGCAAAAACAGGGACTGGTTGCCCAAATTCTGGAAGACTCCAACTGGCTGCTGAATATGGTCGAAAATCTGCTGTCTGTCACCCGTATTCACGGCGGCTCGGCCAATGTGAATAAATCCTGGGAATCCGTGGAAGAAGTTCTCTCGGAAGCGGTTATCCGCCTGAAAAAGAGACTGCCGGATGCACGCATTACCGTGCAGGTTCCCGATGAGCTTCTTATGATTCCTATGGATGCCATACTCATTGAGCAGGTTCTCATTAATTTGCTGGAAAATGCGGTACTGCATTCCAAAAGCCAGCAGCCCGTTTCCTGCTATGTACAGGATTCTGCGGATTCCGTTTATTTCCATGTCAGGGATTACGGCATCGGCATTGCCTCGGATAAACAAAAGAATCTCTTCGATGGCACCGCCTATACGGGCAATCTGTCTTCGGACAGTTCCAAAGGGATGGGAATCGGGCTTTCCATATGCAAAACCATTATCACAGCCCATAAAGGGCATATAGACGCAGTGAACTGCGGACAAGGTACCGATTTCTATTTCTCCCTTCCGAAAGCATAGAACTCCGAGTTAAAATCAGAGCAGAAAGGAACAGAATGAATACGAAAACACACATTGTCATTATAGAAGACGAGAAGAATATATGTAATTTCATGGCAACCACCCTGACCGCACAGGGCTATAAAGTATCCACCGCCGCCAACGGTGCCAATGGGCTGTCGCTTGTCACTTCATCCTGTCCCGATCTTATTTTGCTCGATCTGGGCCTGCCCGATATCGACGGCTTGGAAATTATCGAAAAAATACGCACTTGGGCAAGCATTCCGATTATAGTTATTTCGGCGCGGACGCAGGAGCATGAAAAAGTTTATGCTTTGGACAGCGGTGCCGACGATTATATCACTAAACCCTTCGGCCCTTCGGAACTGATGGCCAGAATACGCACGGCTTTGCGCCACGGCAACCGGCTGAATACCGATTCCCTGCTGGCTTTGCGCCCTTACCGAGCGGACGGGCTAGTCATAGACTTCGATAAGCATCTGATCACTTTGCAGGGAAACGAAATCCATCTGACACAGGTGGAATATAAAATCGTATCCTTATTGGCTCAGAATTCCGGAAGAGTCATGACTTACGCATCCATCATTTCCAATGTATGGGGTCCCTATGCCGATGACAATAACCGCATTCTGCGGGTAAATATGGCAAATATCCGCCGCAAGCTGGAACAGAACCCGGCCGAACCCCATTACATTTTTACGGAAATAGGAATTGGCTACCGAATGTTGGAAGATAAGCCGGAAAGCCAATGCGGCACTGTTTTCTAACGGATTTCCACAACTTCGTATCCGGCTTCCGTAACAGTGTCTCTCAGTTCCTCCTCCGAAGGCGAGCCGCTCAGTTCTATGACTGCGCTTTTTTCCTCCAGGTTCATGACAACCGATGCCACCCCGTCCACTGCCTCCAATGCTTTCTGTACTCTGGCAGTACAATGGCCGCATGCCATCCCTTCAATTATCATCGTCTTTGTCATAGTAATTTCCTCCTTATTATTTATGCTATAAAAATCAATGTTTCCGTTCTCACCCGGCGGCACATTCTCCGCCTTATGCGCTTCTCCTCCTGCATGAATATCTCCATGCGCCTTCCCGTTTCTCTGCCCCTCCTTAAACCTACGCAGTCTCAGGGCATTGCCTACCACGCATACACTGCTCAGGCTCATGGCTGCGGCTCCGAACATAGGATTCAGCTTCAGCCCGAAAAGGGGATACAATACCCCCGCCGCCAGCGGAATACCTATGCTGTTATAAAAAAATGCCCAAAAGAGATTCTCTTTGATATTGCGTATTACCGCCCGGCTGAGCCGAATTGCCGTCACCGCATCCCTTAAGTCGTTCTTCATCAGAATAATATCCGCGCTTTCCAATGCCACGTCCGTCCCTGCCCCAATGGCAATCCCCACATCTGCGGAAGCCAGTGCCGGGGCATCGTTAATGCCGTCGCCTATCATGGCCACTTTTTTCCCCTGTTCTTTCAAAGTACGGATTTTCCGTTCCTTTTCATCGGGGAGAACCTCCGCAATTACCTCCGGTATGCCTAAGTTCTTTCGGACTGCCTCCGCCGTTTTGCGGTTATCCCCGGTCAGCATAATCACATGAATATGCATTTTTTTCAGGGATTCAATAGCCGTCCTGGAAGATTCCTTTACCGTGTCTGCCACGGCTATCACAGCCTCCAGCTGCCCGGTTCCGGTTCCTGCCCGGCTTCCCAGCAGCAGCGGCGTCTTCCCGGCCTCTGCCAGTCGCTCCGTATCCTGTCTCTGCGCTTCCGTCAGGCGGATGCCTTTCTCATCCATAAATTTACGGTTTCCCACAAAATAGAGTTTTCCGTCCACAACGCCTTCAATGCCCTTTCCGAACACTGCCTGAAAATCCGTCACCTCCGGCAGTTTCAGCCCTCTCTTATCCGCTTCCGATACGATGGCATCTGCCAGCGGATGTTCACTGGGTTTTTCCAATGCCGCCGTCAGCATCAGAATGTTTTCCTGTGTCTCCCCGCCTCTATAACAGATCATGTCCGTAACCCTCGGTTTCCCCTCCGTTATCGTTCCGGTCTTATCCAATACCACCGTATTTACATTTCTGGCTTCCTGCAATGCCTCGCCTGACTTTATCAGAATGCCGAATCTGGCTCCCACGCCGGTGCCCACCATAATCGCCACCGGTGTAGCAAGACCCAGGGCACAAGGACAGGAAATAACCAATACCGCTATCCCTGCCGACATGGCAAATTCAAACCCTGCTCCCGTCAGCAGCCATACCGCTGCCGTCACGAAAGCAATGCCAATCACCGCCGGAACGAAAACCCCTGCAATTTTATCCGCCAGCCTTGCAATCGGCGCTTTGGATGCGCTGGCCTCTTCCACCAGCCGGATAATCTGCGCCAACGTTGTGTCTTCCCCGACTTTTTCCGCCTGACAGCGCAATGCTCCCGCTTTGTTTACCGTGGCGGATACTACCTTATCGCCCGGCCCCTTCTCCACCGGGATGCTTTCTCCTGTAATTGCCGATTCGTCTACGCTGGAATTCCCCAGCAGCACTACGCCGTCCACCGGCACAAGGCTTCCCGGCTTCACCAGAAAAATATCCCCGGTTCTCACTTCCTCCGTAGGAACCTGCCGTTCGCTTCCGTCCGGCTGTACCAAAATCGCTGTTTTCGGCGACAGATCCATCAGTTTCGTAATGGCCGCGCTTGTCTTTCCTTTTGACTTTGTCTCCAGATATTTCCCTACCGTAATCAAAGTCAGTATCGTACCTGCCGACTCAAAATAGATATCCATAGAATACCGCTCTGCCAAAGCCATATCCCCATGCCCCAAGCCGTATCCGATACGGAAAATCGCAAAAATCCCGTAAAACACCGCGGCTGAAGCCCCGATGGCAATCAGGCTGTCCATATTCGGATGCCCCCGGAATAACGTCCGGAATCCTACCCTGAAATACTTCTGATTGACATACAGAATAGGCAGCAGCAGCAAAAACTGAGAAAAGGCAAAAGCCACTGCATTTTCCGTCCCATGGAATATTTCCTGCACCCAGCCGGGCACAGGCAGGCCGAACCACTCATAAAACATATGGTGCATGGAAATATACATCAGCGGAACCAGACAGCCAACGGATATTCCCAGCCTCCATTTCATCGCCTTTTCTTCCTTCTCCGCCTCCCTTTCCAGCATACCTGCGCCGGCCTTGCCTTCCGAAAGTTCCTGGCTGCCCGTTCTTCCCTGGAATATCCTGTCCCCCGAACCGCTTCCTTTATATGACGGCGTTTTAAGGCTTGCTCCGTATCCTGCCTTTTCCACAGCCACAATAATATCCTGCGTCTGTGCGTTTCCTTCTACTTTCATGGAATTAGTCAATAAATTTACGGCACAGGAATCCACTCCCGGCACCTTAGATACAGCCCTTTCCACCGCAGAACTGCATGCCGCACAGCTCATGCCGGTCACATTATACTGTTCCATCATAAATCCCTTCCTTTCCCGGCTGCCGATTTTCCGTCTTTCCGTCCATTCATACGTTTATTGCGTAAATTCCGGCCGGCTATTCATACATACTGTCCATTCATCCATTCCGCTGTCTCATTCCTTATTCTCTCATGCACTCCGCCGCCTCATTCATTCTTTTCTCATGCATCCCGCCATTTCATATTTTTCCTGCTTTCCCCTCTTATATTCCGCCTTTTCATCATATTACATGAAAAACGGCATATACTATTCTTTACGCAACGTCATTAACTTAAGCCGCAGCCAAAGTCAGGCATCCCGTTTTTCGCCCGGATGTTCAAAAAACGCCGGCACTAAGGCACGAACATACAGTGCCTTAGTGCCGATGGGTCTGCCCATATTTGCTCTGAAAACAGAACGTAAAGCAGTAAAACAATACACCGCGGCAGACTGCAGAAATGAATTTAATGACACATCCCAAGCTACTTCATCAGTTTCCGCAGTGTTTCCAACAGTTCCTCAATGGTTCCGTCCTTCCCGTCACGGATGTCATTTACCACGCAAGTCTTTATATGGTTTTCCAGCAGCTTTTTGTTAAAACCGTTCAAAGCCGCATTTACTGCGGCTACCTGTACAAGAATATCCGTACAGTATCTGTCTTCCTCCACCATTCCTTTAATTCCGCGAATCTGTCCCTCAATACGGTTCAGCCGGTGTATCAGATCTCTATATTCCTGTGCCGGACGTTCCTTCCTCTTATTCCCGCAGCATTCCTTCTTCTCCTCTTCCATGATTCCTTCCACCCTCTTCCCATATTATATACCCCCCAAGGGTATAATGCAAGCATAATTATGGAAAATTTATCTCCATCTGACTCTCCTTCAGGGAACTTACCTTTCTCTCCGAAACACAGTCCTCCTTTGCAAGTTCCCCACACAGCAGCGGAGATGCCGCATCATGCAGCCGCCAATTCCGCAGTGCCTTTTCCGTATCGTCGTTGGCATAGCAGTAAAGGCAGCCATTCCGGCAAGTATTATACATGCCCACGTCAATGCTCTCCATGCAGCCGCATTCCGCCCGCTGGTTCCTGTCCTTCCCCGCCCGAAGTCTGCATCCCACAATCCGTTCCGTCAGTTCTTTATCAATGCAGCTGCTGCGCCCTATCCCTGCAGCAGACAAATCCGCCTTTTCCGCACAGGCCATCACATTTATGCCGCTGCCGCCGGCTATTTCTGCCAGCTTCTTCCCAAAGACGGCCATTTCACTTTCCGTGGGAAAATAAGGACGTATGCTGTCCATACTTTTTCGTATTTTGGCATACATATCCAAGAAACTGATGACGCATCGGGACGTATGCCCCCGCAGGCTCTCTGCGATCTGCCGAAAGGCATTCAGATGATACTCCGGCGTATATCTGTCGGTAAAAATAATAGGGTCATATCTCCAAACCACTTTTTCCTTCCCGATTTTCTCCGCCAATTCTTTGAATATAGGAATCATGCAGTCCTTCTTATGCGGCACATTGCATTCCATATCCTTCCCATACCCTGTCAGCGTGAACTGGAAATAATAGGGATACCCTTCCAGTTCCCCCAGCCTTGGCAGCATCGGGCCCGGATTCTTTGTCCAAAAGACAATGCAGTTCACAGTTTCCGGGGACAGCCATATTTTACTGACCTGATGCCGGTTCCTAGGATTACGCACATACACATACCCCTCTTTTATTCTGTTCAGAAACCAGTCCGAATAGTAATTGGGGATATCCGTCCTTCGGCTTACGCTCAATATCATAACGCCGCCCCCTTCTTCAATGCCGTTAAGTTAGGTTCCGGTTCCCCTACAGGAAGGATTCCTTTAGGCAAAGCCATTCTCATCTCATCGCCCGCATAGCATTCAATATGGCGATAACCGCCACGCCTACATCGGCAAACACCGCAGCCCACATGGAGGCCATTCCCAATGCGGCAAGCAGCAGCACAAGCACCTTTACACCGATGGCAAATACAATATTCTGCTTCACAATTCCCAATGTTTTCTTCGAAATCTGTATTGCGCGTACAATTTTCGACGGTTCGTCGGTCATAATCACCACATCTGCCGCTTCAATCGCCGCATCGGACCCGAGACCTCCCATGGCTACGCCGATATCCGCCCTGGCCAGCACCGGTGCGTCATTGATGCCGTCACCTACAAAAATCAGCTTCCCTTTCTCGGATTTTGCCGCAATCAGCCGCTCCACCAGATCCACCTTATCACCCGGCAAAAGTTCGGAGTATACTTCCGGCACGCCCAGCTTTGCTGCCACATAATCCGCCGTCCGTTTCCTGTCCCCTGTCAGCATGACAATCTTTTTCATCCCGGCGGCCTTGAAACCGTCCACCGCTTCCTTCGCATCCGTTTTCACTTCATCCGCAATGACGATATACCCTAAATATGCCCCGTCTTCTGCCACATGCACCACAGTTCCGATTTCTTCCACATTTTCCGGCTCCAAACCCTGCTTCCGCATCAGTTTGTCATTACCGGCATAGATATTTTTTCCGTCCAGTACCGCACAGACACCATGCCCCGCAAGTTCTTCCACACTGCCTACCCGCGCAGCGTCGATTCCCTTCCCCCGCGTCAGATAAGCTTCCTCCAAGGAACGGGAAATCGGATGGTTGGAATAGCTTTCCGCATACGCTGCCTTTTCCAGCAGTTCCTCTTCCTTGATCCCCTCCGCCGGAACCAGCTTGTTCACGGAAAAAGTCCCCTTGGTGAGCGTTCCCGTTTTATCCATCACTACCATTTCCGCATCCGCAAGAGCCTCCAGATAATTGCTTCCTTTAATCAATATCCCGGATTTTCCGGCACCTCCCAAACCTCCGAAGAAGCTAAGCGGAATACTGATTACCAATGCACAGGGACAGGAAATCACAAGGAAACTCAATGCCCGGTATATCCATACCTGCCAGCCGCCCCCTGCCGCCAAAGGCGGGATAACTGCCAAAAGCACGGCACAGCCTACTACGATGGGCGTATAATATCTGGCAAACTTGGTAATGAAATGTTCCGCCTCCGACTTCTTGCTGCTGGCATTTTCCACCAAATCCAATATTTTGGCCACCGTTGATTCGCCGAAATTCTTGCTTACTTCTACCTCCAGCACACCGGATAAATTCACGCAGCCGCTTATGACGCCGTCCCCCGTCTCCACATCCCGCGGAATGCTTTCCCCGGTCAGTGCCATGGTATCCAAGGAGGAACTTCCCTTCAGAACCACTCCGTCCAAAGGAATCCGCTCCCCCGGCTTTATCAGAATCCTTTCCCCGATTTCCACTTCCTCCGGTGCCACTTCTGCCGTTTCCCCGTTCCGGATTACATTGGCGCTGTCCGGCCGGATATCCATCAATGCCGCAATGGACTTTCTGGATTTATTCACCGCAAAGGACTGAAAGCACTCCCCAACCTGATAAAAGAGCATAACCGCCACCGCCTCCGGATAATCCCCTACGAAAAAAGCCCCTACCGTGGCAATCATCATCAAAAAATTCTCGTCAAAGACCTGCCCGTGCCCGATATTCATCACCGCATTTTTCACCACATCCCCGCCAATCACAAGATAAGCAGCAAGGAATAAAACCAGTGAAATATATCCGTTCATGCCGGGAACCAAATGGGACAGCAGCACTGCCGCAAAATAAACCGCAGCCCCCATTGCCACCCGCCTTATCCTTTTTTTCAGTTTTTTACTCATATCTATCCCCTCCGGCGATCCCTTATTCCGCCCTATTTTTCTACCACTTCCACATCCGGCTCAAACTTCTTCACAACCTTCTTTATTTCTTTGGTAATCTTATCCGCCTTCGCATCCTCCACTTCCACCACCAGCTTCTGCGTCAGAAAAGTCACCGTGCTGCTTGTGACCCCGGCCAGCTTTCCTACCGCAGCCTCAATTTCTCCTGCGCAATGCGCACAATCCAAATCTTCCAAAATATAAGTTTTCCTCATTTCTTTTTCCTCCTCTGGTTTTCTAAAATTTTACACCGCACAACACACTACTCTTCCTCAATGTGATCCAGCCCTTGGCTCAGTATCGCCTTAATATGCCCGTCTGCCAAAGAATAAAAAACCGTCTTTCCTTCCCGCCTGTTCCTCACCAAATCCATCTGCTTCAATGTACGCAGCTGATGGGAAATTGCCGACTGGGTCATATTCAGTATCCCTGCCAGATCGCATACACACATCTCGGAACACATCAGTACATAAAGTATTTTAATCCTTGTGGAATCCGCAAATACCTTAAAAAAATCAGCCAGATCATACAGCTTATCTTCTTCCGGCATCTGCTCATTCACGACTGCCACGATATCCTCATGTACATGGATATATTCGCAGCGTTCAATAGGGTCTTCCTCTTTCCTGCGCACCTGCCGCCCTCCTTTTCCCGGAACCTGTCTGAAAAATCATTTCTTTCTTCTTAAACTCCTATCATTTATGACGAGCCTCCTGCAGAAAACATTTTTCACCGCACCGTATGACTCCGCTTTTATATATGAACAACTGCTCATATGTTCATTATATCATGTATTTCAAATATGTCAACTGCCAAAATAAGAAATGTCAGATCCATGGAAATCAATGTTCGGTTTCATACCTACTCCGTTGTTTTGGCGGAACGTATCGCAACCACCGGCATAATCCGGCATGGGATCCGGTACGCATGCGGAGGCAGAAGGGCACGCAAAAACAGAAGGGCATGCCCTTCTGCTTCTGCGTGCCCTTCTGCCTCCGCATGCCTTTCCGTCTCTGCGTACCCGTGTCTCAGATCACCATCACCAATGTCCCGGCAGTAATCAGCACGGCTCCCACCAACGATTTTGCGGTAAAGCTTTCGTGCAGAAAGACAAATGCCAATACCAACGTAATAACAACACTCAGCTTATCAACCGGCACTACTTTGGAAGCTTCCCCCATCTGAAGTGCCTTATAATAACAGAGCCAAGAGGCTCCGGTAGCCAGTCCCGAAAGAATAAGGAATATCCAGCTTTTCCTGCCGATTCCGGCCAGCCCTTTCTGCGCCCCGGTGACAAACACCATCATCCATGCCATTGCCAACACTACCACGGTTCTGATTGCCGTAGCAAGATTGGAATTCACCCCTTCTATGCCGACTTTGGCAAGTATGGAAGTCAGTGCCGCAAATATTGCGGATAAAATTGCAAATAAAAACCACATATCACAAATCTCCTTCTTTTCTCCCCCGCCGCGCTCTCCGGCGGCCATATAAATTTATTGATTTCCCGCATAACACCATTTTGCGATTGCTTGAATCAGTTCCAGCGGCAGCGGCTTACTGTAAGGGAATTGCACGGTTCCCTTACTAGTCTTATATTCCTTCAGCCGATCCGCGAAAAATACCACTGCCTCTTCTCCGGGATATAAACCAATATGGTTTTTGTTTGCCGCAAAATGTATAATATTGTGTTCTTTCCAATAAGTCGGCATGCCCCATGAAATGCGTTCCTGCGCTTCCGGAAGAGCCTCTCTTATGGTTTCCCGCACCTTGGCTAAAAAAGGGCGTGCATCTTCCGGCTGAGCCTGAATATATTCGTCTATTGTCTGCGGTGCTTTCCCGCAATAATGGGATTGATTGCGGTTTTTAAAACTACGTCCGCATTTTGTGCAAGTCCACATATTCTTTCCTCCTTTTTCTGTCACGGCATTCCTGAATACAGTTTCTAGCACATCGTTGCGCAAGTCACTACACCAACCACTTGCCTGCTTTCCCCATTGCACAGGTCAAAAATCCTCAGCGCAGCCCGAGGATATTATACCACATCCCCCTATTTTTGTATATCATTAAGGAATCGGCTCCTACGGAAATCAATGTTCGGCTTTATGCCTGCGAGCCGCACCATTGCACCTTTACACATTTTGCCCCGTTTGGTATAATACAGTCATGTTTATAGGCCATGACAGCCTCCATATGCCATGGCAGCAGCAATTTCATTACATATATTATATTAGCGCATGCCCGGAACATCCTCTGCCTGCACACCGCAACCCGCGTGATTTTAAGCATACATCCATTAAACTCCCGCACGTTGCGGCGTATATCGGACAGAATGCATTTCTCAGGCACGCTGCAAGAAAGGACAATTGCAATGTTTGAATTTACCGATGACTGTAAGATAGGAATAGAACAGGTGGACGAAGAACACAGATATCTTTTTGATATACTGAACAAGGCATATATCCTTGTAACTACGGACTACCACAGCGACTATTATCAGCGGCTGAAAGATATCATCTCGGAACTTGACCAATATGCCGAACAGCACTTTACCCACGAAGAAGAATATATGGCCAAAATCTGCGATCCGGAGTTAATCCTCCAGCGTCCCCAGCATGCTTTCTTCCGTGAAAAAATACTTGAATTCGACCTGATCAATATTGACGACATGAAAGATCAGCAGCGGGTTCTCACCGACCTCGTAAGCTTTTTGGCAAAATGGCTTTACCGCCATATCCTCAGCAGCGACATCCTGATCGGGAAACTCCCTCCTCTGGAAGAATGGATGGTAAAAGAAAACCCCTGCGAATTTACCGACGAATATTTAGTAGGCATTGAATTGATAGACAGGGAACATAAGGAACTTTTCCGCATTGTTGACAGAGCCAGCCAACTGGTTAAATCTTACGATGCATCCTCCGGATACGACAAAATCATTGCTATATTGGATGAACTGAAAGCTTATACCATCGATCATTTCGGCGACGAGGAAGAATATATGGAAAGCATTCATTATGAAGGCCTTGCGGCACAGAAGCGGGCACATGAAGCCTTTATTGATAAGCTGGAAAATATTGATTTAAAAGAAGTAGACAGCAATCCGCAGGAATATCTGCAGAACCTGCTGGAATTTCTGCTCGGCTGGCTGATCAACCATATTCTTCATACAGACAAAAAGATACCAAAATTAAATCAGGGCATGTCCTGAAAATGATTTCTGCCAAACATGCACCGCAATTCAGAACCGGAACCACGCAGAACAGAAGCTATGTAAGCTTTCACATTTCAAGCATCAAAAAGCCTGAAATCCCACATTCCATATTTATGGGGATTTCAGGCTGAATTTTATTTTCCCAAATTCGGCAATGTCCTTCGTTTATTTCAAGTATCTGCCAAGCATATCTATAAAGACATCCACATCCAACGGCTTTGCAATATGGGCATTCATTCCATTCTTTAACGCCGCCTCCTTATCCTCTTCCAACGCATTGGCAGTCATGGCAATAATGGGCAGATCCTTCACATCCTTCCTAGGCAGGTTCCGGATTGTCCTGGTTGCCTCATATCCGTTCATAATCGGCATCTGCACATCCATCAGGACCGCATCATAATAATTTTCCTCCGAATCCCTTACCATCGCCACCGCGTCCGTCCCGTCCGGTGCCGTCTCTACCAAAAAGCCGGTTTCCGTCAGTATCACTTCCGCAATTTCACGGTTCAGTTCAATGTCCTCTACCAGCAAGATGCGCTTTCCGCTGAAATCTGCCAATGTCCATGCTGCAACTTTATCCTCTTTATCGGACAGATTATTGGCTGCCAGCAATGCCGACTTCAGATCCGACATAAAGAGAGGCTTCGCACAGAATGCAGTTACCCCTGCCTCCTTTGCATCTTCCTCTATATCCGTCCAGTCATATGCCGTCAGGATAATAATAGGTGCCTCCTCCCCTACCGCACTGCGTATTCTCCGCGCCGTTTCCACGCCGCTGATTTCCGGCATCTGCCAATCAATAATATAAGTATGGTAAGAATCGCCTTCTTCCCTAGCCATCTGGGCACGGTATACCGCTTCCCTGCCCGATGTAGTCCACTCCGCCCGCAGGCCGATCTGCTTCAGCATCTTGCTCACGCTGTCGCATACATGGAAGTCATCATCCACTACCAATGCCCGCAGGCCGTGCAGTTCCTTAATCTGCTCTGCATTTTTCTCCACATCCTGCAGCTTCAGGCTTAATTCTACGGTAAAGATGCTTCCTTTGCCCATTTCACTCTCAACGGATATGACGCCGCCCATCATCTCTACAATGTTCTTTGTAATCGCCATCCCTAAGCCGGTTCCCTGGATACCGCTCTGCGTCGTTGTAACCTCCCTTTCAAACGGCTCAAAAATATGCTCCACAAATTCTTTGGACATACCGATGCCGTTGTCCTTAATGACAAAAATATAATCCCCATATCCATGACGGAACGTGGTTTTCTGCATAATGCGGAAAGTTATGGTGCCGCCTGCCGGCGTATATTTTACCGCGTTGCTCAGCAGATTGATGAATACCTGATTCAGTTTCAGGGCATCCGCCACCACATCTTCATTTGCCACTTCAAAAGTATCAATGAAAAGTTCCAGCTGTTTTGCCTTCACCTGCGGCTGGATAATATTTACCAAATTGTGCATCAGTTCGGAAATATTGCACTCCTGCTCCTTAATCTGTACCTTTCCGCTTTCGATCCGGCTCATATCCAGAATGTCGTTAATAAGGCTGAGCAGATGGTTGCTTGAAGAAAGAACCTTCTGCAGGCAGTCTTTTACCTGTTCCTTATTATCTATATGGCTCACGGCAATCGTGGTAAATCCTATGATTGCATTCATCGGCGTACGGATATCATGGGACATATTGGAAAGGAAAGTGGTCTTTGCACGGTTGGCATGCTGCGCCTGCATCAAAGCATCCTGCAGAGCCTGCGTCTGTTCCCTCTGCTTCCGGACCTGCCCCGTGATTTCCTTTGCCAATACCATTGCAATAATGTCGCCGGTAACGTCATCCTGCGTCATAATAAAGGACTGCCGGACACAAATCTGCTCATCCGCAGAATCCTTCCCCCAATATTCTGCCACCACTTCCTTGTCACCCTGCCGGAACCGTTCTGACAGATACCCTATGTTTGCCGTCGCCAAATAATCTTCCAACGACTCTCTCAATATGAAATGTTCCCATTTCTTAAAACACTCGGAAGCACTGCACGGTGCTTCCAGCCCGGCTTTCTCCAGCAGGGATATCTGTTGTCCGTTCAGCGTGCATAAAACATCCTGCTCAATCAGATCCTTTGTCAGGTTTATTTCAAAATTACAGAAAGCATTGGATGTAATCGCAATCCTATACTGTTTTTCCTTACGGTTTGCCAAAGCCATCTTCGCCCGGATACGCAATTCTTTTTCCTTCACTTCCGTAATATTCTGACGGGTAAATAAAACTTTGCAGGCTTTTCCGTCCTTTCTTTCCAGACAGATTACATTGGCATGTTCCCATTCCATCCTGTCCCCACGACGCACATAACACTCCAGACGCAAATCTTCCTGTCCGTCCAAGGCCTCAATAATTGCCTCTTTCTCAATCTGTGCCGCAAACTCCTGCCGGTCTTTTTCCTCCGCCAAGATGGAACACAGATGTTCCGCATAATCCTCATATCTGCCCGTGGTTTCCAAGCCTACGTTTTCCGGTCTGGTCCCGGCCAGATACTGGTACGTCCCCGCTTCCAGATCTACCATATTGAAACGGGTAAACAAGGTGTTCACGCCGCTTATAATATAGCCCATTTCCCGATTTTCCCGCTCCAGCCTCTTCTTTTCCCTGCCTGCCTGAATAATCACTGCCACAATGTATACGGCAAACATACCGACCAGCATCATTTCCAATTGGATTCCAACCCAGTTCTCTTCCTTAATCATAGCCTGCGTAACACTTTCCGGAAAAGTCTGCACAAGAATATAATCATGGTCAGGAAGATGTTTCACACAGATATTGTCCGTCTGGCTTCTGACGCTGCACACCAATATGCCTTCTTCGTTATTGTCCAACAGGCGCTGAACATCATTTGCGGAAGCTTCGTCGATTACCTCGGTACTTACCAATGTTTCCAGCAAATCCTCCCCATAAGCCATGCCGTCGGAACTTGCAATCACCCTCCCGTCCGGCATACAGAGATATACCCCTGCTTCCTCCCCGAAATATGTAGTATGAAGCATATTTTTCAGATATTCCTCCGCCAGATATGCCCCCCTGAGCACCCCTATGATTTCCCCGCCGCTATAGACAGGCGCATAAAAACATGCCATAGTCTCGTCAAAAAGATGAGGCTCAAAAATAATGGATATGCCGCTGTTTCCGCCGATGCCGTCCGTATAAAAGCTTCGGTCCGTCACATCCGACGTCCTTCCGTCGGAAGCATAGTCCATACCGTTCAGATCCGTGAACAACAATGCGTCAAATCTGGAGTTAGCCTCCATTTCCTTCAGCATCTGTGCGCTGATTGACGTCTCCGTCAGGCTCTCTCCCAGAAAATAAGTATATGCATTGACCAATCTCTTCGCATTCTTCAGCTCATCGTTTATCTGTACGACCTTCAGCCTCGCGGAATCCTCCGCATAATTTTTATTTCTTTCCTCCATGCGCTTACTGTTATTTGCAGAATGCCAATGGAACAAAAGAACAATAGCCGCCAAAAGAATCAATACATAAGTTATTTTCTGCAGCGTTCCCTTTTTTCCTTTCATAAAAGGTCTCCTCCCTAAACAACATTCCCCATCTCGTTGCAGACATACTCCCTCCCGGCCGGTTCCGCCTTCCCTGCCGTCCCCCTAAATGCCCCGTCAACGATATCCTTTTATGAGTATACCACAAATCCCTATGCAATTATAGTATAAAATAAATCAATTTCGGCATTAAGTTAAGCCGCAGCCCGCTTCGGGAAGGATGTTTTTTTACTCGGACCTTCGAAAAACGCCGGCACTTAGGCACTGTATTTCAGTGCCTTAGTACCGCTGCGTTTGCCGCAGAGCGAAAGCGTGTCCGAATAAAAAACATCCTTCCCGAAGCGGGATGCGGCTTAACTTAACGGTATCGGCCGCCCTCTGTCATTTATTGAATGCCACAATATTTTCCGTATTCAGCACAAAATCATAATAATTCAGGTCTTCTCTCTTTGTCCACCCGATCCGGTTCCAGAAGGCATTGCCCACGTCATTTGCCGTAAAGGCAATCAGGGAAACCTTGCTGATATGCTCTTTTTTCAATGCTTCCATGGCAAACACTACCATGGACTTGCCGATTCCTTTCATCCGGTAATCTTCATGGACACAGACATGATACATGCATCCCCGCCTGCCGTCATGGCCGCAGAGAATCGCCCCCACAATCTTCCCGTCCTCCACTGCCACCACACTGGTATCCGGATTTCTTTTCAGGAACCGTTTCACGCCTGTTTCGGAATCGTCTATGCTCCGTATGGCAAATCCCCGTATGCTCATCCAAAGCTTATATACTCCGTCATAATCCTCTGCTGTCATTGTCCGAACCATACTTTCCCTCCTTCTTCCTTTACAGATGCAGGCCTTTCCATTCCTCACAGCCCAGCATGATATTCAGGCATTGGATGGCCGCCCCGGAAGCGCCCTTTCCCAAATTGTCAAAACGCGTACTTACCAAAAGCCGCTCTTCGTTTCCCGTTACATAAATCTCAATGCCGTCCCAGCCGGAGCAGGCGTTTCCGGACAGAAAACCGCCGTAATCCGCTTCCTTCCCGAAAGGCATTACCTTGACAAACTTCTCTCTGCCGTAATAATCGGCAAAAAAAGCATGCACCTCTTCCGGCGTCAGGCTCCTTGACAGCATATCCGTATACAAAGGGACCGTCAAAAGCATCCCGCTGTAATAGTCGCAGATTATGGGTGAAAAGAGAGGCTTCCTTTCCAGCCCGGTGACTTTCTGCATCTCCTTTAAATGCTTATGGCTCTGGGAAAGGGCATATTCTCTGGGCGCATCCAATTCCTTGTCCCTTTCCGCCGCTTCATAGACCGCAATAGTCTTCTTCCCCGCGCCGCTGTAGCCGGACATGGCAAACGCCGAAACCGGATAATCCTTCGGAAGAATCCCCTCTGCCGTCAGCGGATAAACCGCCGTAATGAATCCCGTGGCATAGCATCCCGGAACGGCAATGCGCTTCGAATCTCTGATGGCCTCCCTGTGCCCCTCCGACAGTTCCGGGAAGCCGTAAGCCCATCCCTCCTCCGTCCTATGTGCCGTGGAAGTATCTATAATCCTCACCTTTTCATTTTCCACCAGACTCACCGACTCCCTTGCCGCCGCATCCGGCAGGCAGAGAAATGCAATATCCGACTCATTGATCAGCCGCTTCCTTTCCGCCGTATCCTTCCGCAGTTCGGCACTGATCGGAAGAAGCTCAATATCATCCCTCCCGGCAAACCGCTCATGAATCCTCAGCCCTGTAGTGCCCTCACTCCCGTCAATAAAAATTCTGGTCTTCATCATTCTCTCCTTACATCGCTTATAGTATGTCATATATTGTCTGCCCCGGCCGTCCCGGCCGCATGCCTATCGCCGTACACATGCATCTGCACACATGTATTAGATATTACTCCTTTGGCGGACAAATCTCAACCTTTTTATTATTTGCATAATTATACATTATTGTTGCATATTATTCAACCCCTTTTCTTTTGTCAATAGTTTGGAAAACGGAGACGGCCGGCCTCCGGCACGATTGTTTTTCTTTTGAAGACCCAATTTTTATGCATATTTTTCTCTTGCATTTATTACGCGGATGATGTATATTGTTTGGAGAAGAAAGAGACTGCCGGCCATACAACAAACCGCAGTCAGAATTCCCGCTGCCGGCGGGACTGAAAAAGACAGAGAAAGCGGAGGCATTTATTTATGAAAGAAAAAGTAATCCTTGCCTACTCCGGTGGGCTAGACACTACCGCCATCATCCCATGGCTGAAAGAAAATTTTGATTATGAAGTCATCTGCGTATGCGTAAACTGCGGACAGGGCGAAGAATTGGACGGCCTGGAGGAACGGGCAAAATTCTGCGGTGCGGCAAAGCTTTATATTGAAGATGTAACGGATGAATTCTGCGACGAATATATCATGCCCTGCGTGCAGGCACATGCCGTATATGAAAATAAGTATCTGCTGGGCACTTCCATGGCAAGGCCCGTAATCGCAAAGAAGCTGGTGGAAATTGCCCGCAAAGAAGGAGCTTCTGCCATCTGCCACGGAGCCACCGGAAAAGGCAATGATCAAATCCGTTTCGAACTGGGCATCAAGGCTCTCGCCCCCGATCTGAAGATCATCGCCGCATGGAGAAACGAGAAATGGACAATGGATTCCCGCGAATTGGAAATCGAATACTGCAAAGCGCATGGCATCGACCTTCCTTTCTCCGCAGATTCCTCCTACAGCCGCGACCGGAATCTCTGGCATATCAGCCATGAAGGGCTGGAACTGGAAGATCCGTCAAACGAACCGAACTTCGAGCATCTGCTTGTACTCGGCACCACGCCGGAGAAGGCTCCCGAAGAAGGGGAATATGTGACCATGACATTTGAAAAAGGCATCCCTGTTTCGGTCAACGGCAAACAGATGAAAGTTTCCGATATTATCCGGGAACTCAACGAACTGGGCGGGAAGCACGGAATCGGCATCGTGGATATTGTGGAAAACCGTGTAGTAGGCATGAAATCCCGCGGCGTATATGAAACCCCCGGCGGCACCATCCTCTATGAAGCACATCAGCAGTTGGAGGAACTGATTCTGGACCGTGACACCTATGCGCTGAAAGCCGATATGGGCAATAAGCTGGCACAGATTGTATACGAAGGAAAATGGTTCACGCCCCTCCGGGAAGCCGTACAGGCTTTTATTGAATCCACACAGAAATATGTAACGGGCGAAGTAAAGTTCAAGCTATACAAAGGCAATATCATCAAAGCCGGAACCGCTTCCCCTTATTCCCTCTACAACGAAAGCATCGCTTCCTTCACCACCGGTGACCTGTACGACCATCATGATGCGGAAGGCTTTATCAACCTCTTCGGCCTGTCCTGCAAAGTACGCGCCATGAAGATGCAGGAGGCAGAAAAAACAAAATAAGTTTTCATGTATACTCTGGCAGAAAGGAGCAGGCACATGGATGTCATTACCCTCTTAATTACATATTTTGCGGCAATGAATTTAACCGGCCTGTTCCTTATGGGCCTGGATAAGCATAAAGCCAAAAAACATTTATGGCGGATTCCGGAGTCTACTTTGTTCATCACTGCCATTATCGGGGGAAGCATCGGATGCATTATAGGTATGTATGTGTTCCGCCATAAAACAAGGCGATGGTATTTTGTTTACGGAATGCCTTTGATCCTTGCTCTGCAGATTGCCTTGTTCGTGGCCGTTCTGCATGCGCCTTTTCAAATTCAGATTATGTAATTTTTCCGACAGCCCTTACGACAACTATATCATATCCCATACTGTTTATCCGGCATGCTATGCGTAAAGTCTCATGACCAAGCAATGTCATTAACTTAAGCCACAGGAAGCGGAAGTGCTTGGGTAAGCATACGGGATATGTTATACTTTTTTCTGATAAGGAGTTACCAGATGGCGACTATATTTGACGTGGCAAAAGAGGCCGGAGTTTCAAAATCAACCGTATCGCGAGTGATCAATAATGACGAATGCGTTAAGAAAGAGACAAGGGATGCGGTAAATGCCGTCATAAAAAAGCTGAATTATTCTCCCAGCTTCATGGCTCAGGCAATCCGTACAAGAAAAACACATACGATCGCATTTATGATACCGGAATATAGTAATATTTATTATGGGGAAATGTTCCGGGGCGTGGAGGATATCGCATTGGAACATGGCTATATGGTGCTTGTCTGCAATACCGAACGCCATGCAATGAACGAGGTAGAATATGCCCAAGAATTGCTGAAACGCAATATAGACGGCATCATATACAATACTTATCGTATAAAAGACGATATGGCGGAATATCTGCGGCATGTGGAACAGAAAATACCGGTTGTATATACCAATAAACCGATTCACAAGGACCGGAATATTCCTCATGTATATACGGACGGACTGCCCGGCACAAAAAATGCCGTCCACTATCTGTATAAAAAGGGAAAAAGAAAAATAGGTTATGTACTGGACTCCGAGGAAATCAACATTATCACCGAACGCTTTTACGGTTATCTGCAGGGGCTGGAAGAATGCGGGCTGCAAAAAAACGAGGATTGGGTTTACCGCGTACGCCGGAAAAATGATCCGGATTACATTAACCTTGGGCGGAATGCCGCAAAATACTATTTATCGCTGCATGACCGTCCCGACGCAATTCTCACCGCCATTGATATGATCGGCATCGGATGTGTCAAGGAGCTTCATGAAACAGGGATAAAAATGCCGGAAGAAATAAGCGTTATCGGATTTGACAATATATTCTTAAGCAGCTTAATTGAACCGCCTCTTACCACAATCGGACAGCCAATCCGCGAAATGGGACAGGCAGCGGCCAAAATGCTGATCTCCATGGTGGAAGGAAAGGAATGCAGGAAAACCGTTGTCTTTAAAAGCAACTTAATCATTAGGGGAACTGCCTGACCCGCTATGGAGGGGCAGCATAGCTTATAGGTTGTTCACCCTCTTTATCATACCGTCATACTCTTCCACTGATTTACATTTCAGAAAGATATCTTTAAAGGAACCGCTATAGACGATTTCTTTAAAGCGGGGTATCGGTATGGTATTGTAATACTGGCAATATTTGGTTTTCAGCAATTCCAAGGTTTTGCCGAAAGTAATTCCGGTGGGGAAATAATTGCCGTTGGTGCTTTTCCCCTTAAAACAGGAATCATGGTCAAATAAGGGATACAGCCCCAGCATTTTCCCGTTATATGCCAATATGCCGAAATTATCCCGATTCCTGTCCGTATTCAGTGTTATGTAGTCCAAGATCTGCATGCGCATAAAATTAATAGGGTCAATTGACATGAAAAACGAATAATAATCCCCTTTGTAACTCATCTGGTTCGTATTGTAGTAGGACAGGATATCCCGGCAGGGTATCAGTTCCCTCTCCTCACAGGTTAAAATCTCGCATACCGAACATTCTTTCCCAAACATATTCCTTATTTCATACTTGGAACATGCAACTCCCAATGCCTGAGCAATATAATAGGTTATGACCTCCGACAGGATTTCCGGCTTTGTTTCGTTTTTTATCATTATGACTTTTTTTCCTGTCCGGTAATAGCACTTTGCCCTAGTCCCTTTGCCCGTCAGTTCGCCGGTAAAGATTTTATCCCCGATTTCATTGTCTATGGTAGCCCTCTGCATATTGCCGGTCAGGGCAATATGGGAAATATCCAAGGAAAAATTATTCTCATACAGATTCACATGCTCCCAAGTCTCTTTCTTATTCGTCCTTGAAATCCAGTAATTATCCCTGAAACTAAGTGCCCTGCACATAATGCATATATTGATATCGCTCTGATCCTCAATGCCGCAGGCCGTCAATATCTCTTTGCAATATCCCCGGTTCAGCATCAATATCCGGTCGGAGCAGAATTTCTGCACCAAGCCGAAGTTTATCGGCTTGTTCTGCAGGGATATGGGAAGAAGCCCCTGATTGACCATGGTGATGGTCCGCTGCTCTATATTGAACTTAAATACAATATCATTTTTATACTTGAGGCAATATTCTATTTTTTGAAACATTGTATTCATGCTTTACGGCTCCTGTCATTTTAAATTGTGCTTCTGCTTATACTCATCCCATTTTAAAAGCGCTTCCCCGTCATCCCACAGCTGGTATTCCTCTTTGATCCTGCCCACAATATAGTCTACAATTTCATTTTTTGCATTTTCCCGTTTTGTTGCATTGATTATCTCGCTCTCATTAAAATCGGCAAAGTCCACATTCCCGTCAAACTTTTTGCCCAACATGTTTTCTATAATACTGTCTCTCTCTTCATTAGAGACTTGTAATTTCAATCCCTCTAATCCCATACTAACCTCCGGACCTGCAAGTTTTTATGCACCCATTATAACGCCGGGACGGGAAAAATGCAAATCAAATCGTCACAATCACGCCGCCGTCATTGGCATACATGCTGCTGATTCCCGCAGTGTCCATAATGACCACGTCCCTGACTTTTATCTGCCCAAGCACCATATTCTTCACCAGTTCCGCCCTGTCCGGACAATTGCAGTGAGTAATCATCAGTACCCTGCTTTCCGGATCGTCCGCTTCCTTTACCACTGCTTCCGCCATCTTAGCCAACCCTTTTTTCATTCCCACGGCCTGCCCCTTTTGGGCAATGGATCCCTTCACTCCTTCCATCAGCGGCTTAATGTTCAATGTGGTGGCAACCAAGGCCTTTACCCCTGTCAGCCTTCCGTTTTTACGGAGAGTCTCCAAATTATCCAACACAAAATATGTCTTCATGCCGTCCCTCAGTTTTTCCAGTTCCTTTACGATCTCCGCAAAAGGTTTTCCTGCCTCTTCCAGTTCCATTGCCTTTCTGGCAATCTGTGTCTCCCCGCAGCTGGCCGATTCGGAATCACAGATAAAAATATCCTTCTTGCCGTACTTCTCCAGATACAGTTTCTTGCCCAATTCCGCACTGTTATAGCTTCCGCTCAGCTTGGAAGATAAAGTCACCACATATACATGCTCCGCATCACAGTGGAAAGCTTCCATATATCGTTCCGGAGAGGGGCAGGAAGACTTAGGGCAGACAGGACATGCCGCCACTTTCTCCAAAAACTCTTTCTGATTAAAGTTTTCATCGTCCATAATCCGGTAGTCTCCCACCTCAAGCCCCAAAGGGATAATTTCAAATCTCCCGTCCCTTTTATATTCCTCCGGCAATTCACAGCAACTGTCCACTACTATTTTATAACTCATACCCTCAACCATGCCTTTCCACTTTCTTCACTCACTCTGAAGCTATTATAACCATCCTATGTAGTTTCAATTACTACTTATGATAACATGATTAGTTCCCCCCTGTAAAGAGGTCTTGTGTTTTTTTTCTCTTCCGGCTATAATAGCAGTATCTTGTTTCCCATACTGCCATTGAATCCCGGCCCGTTTCCGAAAAACGTCCTGACGGCATAAAACAATAGGCCCGATACCCTATAGGATTCTGCCATTTGTCCGGAAGCATGGGAAGAATGAATGTATAAAGGAGATGTCATGAAAGCCTACCGAATATCCGATTTAAAAAATTTTATGAACAAGCTTCTGCTGTCCGACCATTTCGATTATTTTCTCCTGGAAGAAGGTACCATAGTCACTGCCAATACATACCGCATCGACGGCCATGTGCAAAAGGATTTCTATACAAAAGAAGAACAGGAAGACAAAACTCTGTGTCCCTATGATTTTTCACTCTGGAAGGATATCCGTCCTTTCTGTTTCCAGATCATCAAAGGCAGGCGTACGCCTTTAAGCTTCAAGTTTGTCCTCCTGCTTATGCCGGAGCCAATGGAACGCATACTGACGTCCGGCAATTTCAGTGACAGCGGCAATTTGGTCAAAGCCTTTACCCTGACCGTAAAGTATGACGGCTCCTGCCTCACTCTCATGACCGGTCTATCCACTTCCTCATTCCTTATGGATAAAACCCCGGAGCAGCTCTGGGATCATGCTTTTCTGAAATTTATGAACAGCCGGCAGCTTGCATGGGAAGAAATTTAAGTCATTTCTTCCCTCGCGGAATTCATTGCAAAGCCCGCATAACCGGGCTGCCCATTACCGGATTTCTATCCGGAAAAGTCTTTCCGTATTTTTCCTTGCATTCTCTGTCAACACATCCTCCGTCACTTTCATGTATTTGGCCAAATCTTTCACCACATATTTCACATTCTGAGGCAGATTCGTCCGGTTCAGGCCGGGGACATTCTTAGGCACCAGATACGGCGCATCCGTTTCCACCAGAATCCTGTCCAAAGGAATGGCCGATACTGCCTCCCGCAGTTCCTTCCCGCGTCGGTCATCACAGATCCATCCCGTAATGCCTATGAAAAACCCCATGGACAAATACTGCTCCAAAACAGCCCTGTCGCCCGTAAAGCAATGAACCACCGATTTTTTACAGATATCCGGATGACGCTTAAACCTTTTCGCAAAATCCGCTGACGCGCTCCGCTCATGGAGAAACAATGGCTTATCCAGCTTTTCCGCTAAGGCAATATGCTTTTCCAAGCACCTGATCTGGCTTTCCTTGGAAGAAAACATTCTGTCATAGTCCAGCCCGCACTCTCCCACAGCAACTATTTTCTTATTCCCGGATATGATCCGCTCTATCAGGTCAAAATCCTCCTGCCGCGCACGGTCGGCATTGTGAGGATGAATTCCTGCCGTGCCAAAAACTTCATGTTCCTTTACAAAGTCATTGATTCTGAGATTTTCTTTCCTGTCGGTCCCCGTCAGTATACAGCAGACCCCTTCTTTGCCGGCATCGGCCACAATCTTCTCCGGCTCCGGAAATTGCTTACAGAAAAGATTCACCCCGATATCGTAATATTTCACATAGTCCATAGCCCTCTCTCCCTCCTGTCCCCAAAGCGTACCTGAAAATTATCTCTGTAAACTGCTGCCGTATGCCATGTATCCGCCTTGCCGGCGTTTTTCGAAGGTCCGAGTGAAAACATCGTTCCTGACGCAGGCTGTGGCTTGAGTTAATGACATTGGGCAAATTCTATGATTCATTGTACCATAGATCAGACGATTTGTGCACATATGAAAAGCAGCCGGACTATCAATGTCATTAACTTAAGCCGCAGCCCGCATCAGGAACGATGTTTTTCACTCGGACCTTC
>CAJUIM010000013.1 GCA_910586275.1 uncultured Lachnospiraceae bacterium
GCGTTTTTCGAAGGTCCGAGTTAAAAACATTGTTCCTGATGCGGGCTGCGGCTTATGTTTATGACTTTGTGTAAAAACAACGTTCCTGATACAATGAAGCATGGTGTCAGATGCCGGAGCGGATGGTGCATATAAAATACAAATGGAGCCAATTAAAATTGGCTCCATTCTTTTAAATGTAAAAGGGGAATTTTACATGTACAAACACCTGAGTGCTTTGTACATTTGTTATGATAACATATGACAGAGGGAATGTCAACGGCATATTTTAGTCCAGATAATGGTTTGCAATAGTCCGGCTTGTGGTCTTTTCCTTGCAATCAGGGCAACGAAAGGCCTTGCTTTTCGGCAATGACATTGTACCTTTAGCAGGGCAGGGAACTGCCTGTGTTTTTGTGTGCAGGCCGGCAATTAAAAATCCCCAGGCAGCAAATTTGCTGCCTGGGGATTTAGCATGTCTTACAAGACAAATCTTAGTATACGATGGAGTAAGAACCGAATACTTTTGTATTGATTGTAAGTGTCTTGGAATCCGTATCTACGTCATTCATGATGACAGCCTTGCCATCTTTGTCAATTGCAAGAATGGAGTAGCTGTGGTTTGCGTTCATAAGACGGCCAGGAAGTGCGAAAGTAATGGTTACAGGTTCGGAAGAAGATGTAATCTTAGTAACGACACCTCTCTTCGTAATGCTGTATAAATCCATGTTCACATAACCAGCTACAGTCTTGCCTGCTGCTGTTGCTGCAGACTGAAGGGCTGCCTTGGAAGCTTTGTCACGGTTATCGCAGATATAAGAACGAATATTTGTTCCGGCTTTGATTTCCGCATCGCTTAAGCCGATTGCAGACGCAAGAACGTCCTTAGGTGTTGTGATAGCGGTTCCTTTAACGGAAGTAGCGGTAAAGATGCCGCCTACCGTAGATTTAACGCGGCTGTTGCCGATCACTACCGTGCTTGCGCTGGCTGAATTAACAACAGGTGCTTCGGAAGAACCGGAATCAGACGAACCTGAACCAGTACTTGTGCTGGGTGCGGACGGCTGATTGCCTGAAACAGATCCGGAACCTGTGCTGTTGTCGGTATCTGTATCCGTGTTGTTATCAGTATCTGTGTCAGTGTCAGTATCCGTATCTGTGTCGCCGGTACCAGGTATATCAGCGGAAACAGATGCGTTAGCGCTGATGGGGTCTGCAAATGTAATCGGAATACAAAGTGCAGCACTTACGGCTACTGCCAACAGTTTGTTAATAGTTTTTCTTTTCATTGGAAAAACCCTCCTTTGATAGTTGAAAATATGTAAGTTTTACTCTACAAGAAGTTATTTTATAATTTCGTATACTTATTGTCAAGAGAGAAAAATGTTTTTTCTGGTCTTTTTTATATACAATATAAAAAGTTTGCCTGTTACAGCAGTCCTATGGTAAAGATCAGCTGCCATACCTTCAGGACGCTTAACAGGCAAAATGTTATTTTATGAGATATTTTATACGCTGACTACAAAGTCATGGGTTCCGCTCAGCCGTATGAGACTGTCCCGGCCATCTACCGTAAGGCTCATTACGGAGGCGGCGGTAGCCTGCACATTCACTAAGCGCAGAGTGTAGCTTTTCTCCGTCTCCACATGGATCTTGATTTCATTTCCTTGTTTTAATGCGGTAATCTGCAGTTCCGGTTTCCGGTTCATGCCGTAGATAACGGAAGCGGCTTCCGTTCCGTCCTGCAGCGCATAGATCTTCAGTTCCGTATTCTCGCCGTAATCGTAATCAGGCCTGTCATCTCGGGAACCTATGGCAATGATGGAATTTTCCTTTACCATAAGGGGAATGCTTAAATAGCCGTGTTTTTCGGTCATCCATCTGCCGCCCTGTACTTCCTCTCCCGTGAAGAAATTGGTCCAAGTGCCTGCGGGCAGGTAATATTCTGCCATTCCTTCTTCGTTAAAGATGGGGGCCACCAAAAGGCAGTCTCCCAGCATATACTGTTTGTCAATATAATGGCAGGTTTTGTCTTCCGGATATTCCAGTACCATGCTTCTCATGGTGGGGATGCCGCTGGCAGAGGTATCTATGGCTGTTTTATATAAATAAGGCATCAGCTTTGCCTTGAAGCGGGTGAAGTAGCGGACTACGCTTACTGCCTCGTCATCATAAACCCAGGGGACACGGTAGGAAGTGCTGCCATGGAGGCGGCTATGGGAAGAGAGCAGGCCGAAAGCTACCCAGCGTTTGTATACATCTGCCGTGGAAGTATGTTCAAATCCGCCGATGTCATGCGCCCAATAGCCGAATCCCGACATCATCAGCGAGAGTCCGCCGCGCAGGCTTTCTTCCATGGATTCATAGTCGGACCAGCAGTCTCCGCCCCAGTGGACAGGGAATTTCTGTCCGCCTACCGTGGCAGAACGGGCAAACAATACGGCTTCTCCTTTGCCGCGTTTCCGTTCCAGCAGTTCATATACGCATTTATTATATAGGTAGGTATAATAGTTGTGCATTTTCTTCGGGTCGGAGCCGTCGGAATAGACGATGTTTTCGGAAGGGATCCTTTCGCCGAAGTCTGTTTTGAAACAGTCCACGCCCATGTCCAAGAGTGTTTCCAACTTATCCTGAAACCAGCGGTATGCTTGCGGATTGGTGAAATCCACGATAGCCATGCCGGGCTGCCACATATCCCACTGCCATACCTGACCGTTGGAACGTCTGATAAAGTATCCTTTCTTTGCTCCTTCGTCAAAGAGCACGGATTCTTGTGCAATATAGGAGTTAATCCATACACAGATATTCAGCCCTTTGGCCTTGATACGCTGCAGCATGCCTGAGGGGTCGGGGAAAACTCTGCTGTCCCATAGGAAGTCGGACCAGTGGAAATCTTTCATCCAGAAGCAGTCAAAGTGGAAAGTGCGCAGGGGGATGCCGCGGTTTATCATCCCGTCTACGAAACTCATGACCGTTTTCTCGTCATAATTGGTGGTAAAGGAGGTAGACAGCCATAAGCCGAAGGTCCAGGGAGCCGGGAGGCTCGGTTTGCCGGTCAGGTCCGTATATCGAGTCAGCACATCTTTCATGCCGGGGCCATTAATAAGGAAATAATCCAGATAACCGCCTTCCACGGAGAATTCCGTCCTTGTGACCATTTCCGTGCCCACTTCAAAGGATACCATTTCCGGATGGTTTACAAGGACGCCGTAACCTTTGTTTGTCAGGAAAAAGGGGATATTTTTGTAGGACTGCTCCGTGCTGGTACCGCCGTCCGCGTTCCAGATATCCACGCTCTGGCCGTTCTTCACAAAGGGAGTGAACCGTTCGCCCATGCCGTATACCAGTTCCCCTACGGACAGGGAAAGCATCTGGCGCATGTAAGTTTCTTCGTTGTCGCCTTTGTCATAGGCATCTCCTTTCCAGTCTGTCTTCATAAGGGCAAGATCACGGCCTGTGCTTGCGGTGATTGGCTTCCCGTTCCTGGAATAGGACATGGACCAGTTCTTTTTTGTTATAGTAAGCGTCAGAGAGCCGCTGGAAATAACGATTTCCTCTTCCGAATCCCGGACATTGAGCGGCAGTTCCTCCGTAAGTTCCAGTTCAAAGGAGGGGGAATTCTGCAGGCTCCCTTTGTGATGGTAGGTGCGCACTCTCAGTATTTCAGTGGCTGGGGAAGTGATTTCCAACGTCAGGTTGATGCCGCCTAAAGTATCGCCGCGCCTTATGATGTGGTGGGTGGGGGCGAGCAAAGTGACTTTCGTATCCTCGATTTTCGTGAAATAGACTTCCTGCGGCGCAAAGCAGGCACAGCCTTCCTTTTGCAGCCAGCATCCGTTGCTGAATTTCATAATATATCAAATCCTTTCTGTTATATTTTTGTGACAGTGTCCGATTGGGCGGTAAAGCACCGTCGGCCGTTCGGCAGTTTCCGGGCACAAAATCCTATGTTTCTCATTATAGTAAAAAAGAGGGGGCATGTATATAGTTTTGGCTAAAATCACACGGAAATCAATTTTCGGCTTTATGCCTGCGCCGGCATTTCCGCTCAGAGCATCGGCAGGGACAGTCTGCTCCGCATGGCAGTCTCCCGGCATGGCGATCCCTTCCGTCCGGCGGCTGCGGTATCTTGTGTTTTCAGTCCGGCATAAAAAATGGGGATTTCTAACTGTTTTTTCCGGCAGAATGGATGCCACGGCGGCTAAACTCCCTTCGGTCAGACAACGCCGCCTGAAACGGCAGCCATTCTGCCGGAAAAAGCAGTAAGAAATACCTCCATTTTTTCTGAGGAACGGAAAACACAAGATACCGCAGCCGCCGGACGGAAGGGATCGCCATGCCGGGAGACTGCCATGCGGAGCAGACTGTCCCTGCCGATGCTCTGAGCGGAAATGCCGGCGCAGGCATAAAGCCGAAAATTGATTTCCGTGCTAAAATCATTTCTGAAGGGGGCTGCGGCGTAAGTTAATGACATGATCTGGTTTACAAATGTTTTCATACATGTATATACTTGTTTATGCTTTAAGGCGTGTGAAAATTGTTTTCTGGCAGATGTGGGGAATGGATTTCCAAACACGCTCCGGCACGGAAGGAGAGGCAGGATGAAAAAGGACGGAAAGAAAAGGAAAGCAAAAAGGCTGCATATACTTCGCTCATTTAGACAGTCCGGCATAAAGGCGCAGCTGTATACGGTTTATTTTCTGGCGCTGATTTTGCCGATTACGGTAATCGGTATATTTTTGGTGTGGAACACTAACAGGCTGCTGACCAATTATCATTGGGATTTGCTGGAAGCGGATAATTCCAGGGTACGGAGCATTCTGTTTGAGATAACTACACAGGTATATAATATTTCGGAAGATTTGGCGTTCGATGAAGACATACAGGATGTGCTGCGGACTGTGCATGGCACGCAGAAGGCTATGGCGGAAAAGGCGGACAGGGTTCTGGCTTTGGACAGCTATAGCTATAACTATGCGGAAATAGAGGAACTGCTTATTTTTACGGATAACATTACGGTACATGACTATAAACAGTTCCGCTATGCGGATGAGGAAATAAGGAATAAGAAATGGTATCGGCGGGCACTGAGTCAGTCCAGCGTATTCTGGACGCCGGTGATGAACAGCGACAAGTACGGAAATGAATATTGGAGTCTTTGCCTAGTGAGGAAGATTCCTGTCCTGTCTTCCGATTACCATGCGGTATTGGTCATCAAGGTCAGCGATAATTATCTTCATACGAGAATCGGCAGCCCGGAATACAGTTCCATGGTGTCGGTGGACAGGGAACCTGTCTTTTTCAGTTCCGACAGAAGCGCATATGGCATTGCCCAGTCAGCGCCCATTGATTATGGGGAAAAATATTATAAGTATGCGGGAAAGATGGAAATAGAGGATAGCATATGTTTTGTGGATGTGTCCGCGCTCCCTATGTACCAGTCGGATTCCATTGTCTATATAACGACTATGAATATGCAGGTGTCGGAAAGCGTAAGGAACATTACGGCAATCTGTGTTTTGATTATATTGGCCAATATTTTGGTGCCGGGCATTTTCATCCGCTATTTTACTTCTTATTTTGCTTCTCGGGTGCTGACGCTGCGTCAGGCAATGCATCAGGCCAGCAACGAGGATTATGAATTTGCCGCTGCGGTAAGAGGCAGGGACGAACTGTCGGAAGTGTTTTCCGATTTGGAAATTATGGTGCAGAGGATTAAGGAGAAGGATGCCGGGATGTATGAGGCGCGCATTAAAGAAAAGGAACTGCTTAATCAGCAGCAGGAGATGGAGTTCAAAATGCTGGCCAGCCAGATCAACCCGCATTTCCTTTATAATACATTGGAAACTATCCGCATGAGGGCATTTACGGCAGGGGACAGGGATGCGGCCAGGGCAATTAAGATGCTGGGGAAATCGCTGCGGTATGTATTGGACAATACAGGGAAGGTGGTCACCACGCTGGACAAGGAGCTGGAGCATGTGGAAAATTATCTTGCCATTCAGAAACTTCGGTTCGGGGAAAAATTCAGCAGCTTTTTTGAAATAGAGGAAGATGTGGAACCGGAAAAAATATTCATCCTGCCGCTGATTCTGCAGCCCATTGTGGAAAATGCCGTTCTGCATGGACTGGAGGAAAAGGAAAGCGGCGGGGAAATCCGGATTCACATATATATCCGGCAGGAATTTTTCTTTATCGATGTGGAGGATAACGGATGCGGGATGGAAGAGGAGGAACTGAATAAGCTGCGCTGCAGCATAGAAGTGAAGGATATCGGCAGGAGCAAAAGCATCGGGCTTTATAATATCGGTCAGCGGCTAAGCCTGCATTATGGCGGCGCGCGCAATATAAGGATATATTCGGAAAGCGGAAAGGGCACTATGGTCAGACTGACTTTCTTTTTGGAAAAGATGAAAAATGTAAGGTAATTTTAGTAAATTATTTATGGTATTTTTATTTTTTTCCCTTTTGTATAATAAATGCAGTTAAAAACAAGGGGTGATCCTTGAAAAATGAATAAGGAGGTAGTGGAGATGAAAGCCAAGAACAAGGAAGTAGTGATTAAGCAGAAGTTCAGCATGGACCTGATGTGGAAACAGAGGTATTTGCTGCTGATGTCGGTTCCTTTTGTCATATGGCTGATTGTTTTCAAGTACATACCGTTATGGGGATGGACAATGGCGTTTCAGGAAGTGAAGCCGAAGACTTTTGCGCAGCCGATATGGGAACGGCCGTTTGTCGGATTTGATAACTTCATCAAAGCTTTTACGGACAGAATGTTCGGACAGACTATGGTGAATACAATCGGGCTCAGCATTCTCGGCATTGCGTTGGGCACGGTGATGGCAATTGTATTTGCGCTGATGCTGAACGAAATCCGTTTTAACAGGTTTAAGAAAGCGACGCAGACTATTTCTTACCTGCCCCATTTCGTTTCGTGGGTAGTTATCGCCAGCATTGCAAAGATGGTACTGAATGACGGCGGCATGCTGGATACGATGTTAGGCACAAGGCTGCAGCTTATGAGCACGAACTCGCCGGTGTTCTGGCTGACGGTCTGCATCATCAATGTATGGAAGGAAGTAGGCTGGGATGCTATCGTGTATCTTTCCGCCATGGCCGGCATAGACCAAGGTTTGTATGAGGCGGCAAAAGTGGATGGGGCCAGCCGTCTGAAGCGGATCTGGCATATCACTCTTCCGGGCATTAAGCCAACCGTAGTGGTTTTGCTGATTATGAGCATAGGAAGTGCGCTGAATGTAGGAATGGAACGTCAGATGCTTCTGAGCAACGGCATTGTACAGGATCATGCAATGGTACTTTCTTGGTTCTCCTATGTCAGAGGCATCGGAAACAGCAACTATGGTTTAGGTACTGCAATCGGTATGTTCCAATCGGTAGTCGGGATTCTATTGCTGTTTATCGCAAACAAAGTGGCTGGATGGCTGGGTGAGAGCAGACTGATTTAAGGAGGAACGGACTGTGAAGAGTGCAAAAATTAAAAGCAAAGACAATATTCTGGATTACATATTGCTGGCTGTATTTCTGTTTATTATCGTTATTACATTGTATCCGTTTTTGAACGTGCTTGCAATATCATTTAACGATCCCATTGACACGATGCGCAATATTAACTTTATTTTCCCCAGAGAGTTTACTGTCAGCAACTATGCGTATGTGTTCAAGGAAAATAATCTGATTCAGCCCTTGTTTCTGTCAGTGGCAAGGACAGTGCTGGGCGCCGGAATCGGCGTGATATGTACGGCTATGCTGGCGTATGTGCTGAGCCGGAAAGACTTTTATTTCAATAAAGTGTTCACTGTTCTGTTTGTCATTACCATGTATGTCAGCGGTGGGCTGATTCCGGAATATCTGCTGCTGATGCGGACTCTGAAGATGGGGAATAATTTTTTGGTATATATTGTTCCCGGCCTGATCTGGGTCTATAACCTTATTCTGGTGCGTTCTTTTATCGAAGGGCTTCCCATAGCCCTGCAGGAGGCGGCCAGAGTGGACGGGGCAAACGATTTTATTATATGGGCAAGGATTGTCCTGCCTCTCTGTAAGCCGGTGCTGGCTACAGTGGCATTGTTCATGGCAGTAGGCCAGTGGAACTCCTTTATGGATACTTACCTTTATGCCAAGGAACTGCCCACCCTGCAGTATGTGCTGTATGAAATTATGGAAAAGGCGACCATTAAGATTGACCCCCATGCAGCGGAACAGATGAAGAATGCAGTATCGCCGCTTTCCGTGCGTATGGCAATCACCATTATCGCCACGGTGCCTATTATCATCGTATATCCTTTCCTGCAGAAATATTTTGTAGGGGGCATGACGGTGGGAGCGGTTAAGGACTGACGGAGAAGTTTTGCGGGAAACCGATCGCTGCCGGAGAGCATGCTTTACCGCTTCCCGGCAGGGGTTTCATATCCTGCCTGCGCGGAAAAACGGAATGCAGAAAGGCATGGACATGAAAGAACAGGCAGGATGAACAAATAAAGAAGGGAGAAAAATTATGAAACGAAGAAAAGTCGGAGCGTTGCTGTTAGCGGCGGCAATGGCAGTGAGTGTTCTTAGCGGATGCGGAGGCGATAAGGCTTCTAACGCCGGCGGGGGGGATTCTTCCTCTTCTTCAGGCGAAGCGGGCGGCAGCGCAGGAGAAGGAGAGGTTGTGGAACTGACATTCTTTACGGCGGACGGCACGCAGGACGACCCATGGACGGACCCCGTGGCAGAAGCCCTTACCGCGGCAACGGGCGTAAAGCTGAAGACATCCTACCCGGTGGGAGGAAATGACGAAAGCGAACAGATTGCCTTGATGATTGCAGAACAGAATTTCCCGGATATCATTTATGCAAAGGGTTCCGGAGGAAGTCTGATTGAGGCAGGGGCAATGATGGATATGACGGATTTAATTGAGGAATACGGCCCGAATATCAAAAAGCTGTACGGGGAAGAATTCGACAAATTAAAACAGTCGGTGGACGATCCGGCAATCTACCAGCTGTCTGCTTATGCAGTCGGCGGCGAGAAGTTTAAGCATTGCGGGACGGCACAGGTACAGTGGGACGTACTGAAGGCAAACGGTTACAAACTTCCCGACACTCTGGAAGAGTTTGAAAAAATGATTAAGGATTATCTGGAGGCCAATCCCACCACGGAAGACGGCTTGGACAGAATCGCTTTACACTGTCCGCATCCGACTGGCACTGGCTGATTACGTTAGGGAATCCCGCGGGATTCATTGCGGACGGAGCGCCGGATAACGGGCAGTGGCTGGTGGACGAGAACAACCAGGCTATGTATAAATTCCGTTCCGAGAAGGAAAGAGAATATTTCCGTTGGATGTGCCGGATGTTCAACGAAGGAATCCTGGATCCGGAATTCGCCACACAGACCCATGAGGACTATATTGCGAAAATTGCTTCCGGGCGCGTAGTGGCGTTATTTGACTCTGACTGGGATTATCAGGATGCGGAGAAGGTGCTTAAGGCAGACGGGAAATACGGCTCTACATATGCAGGCCTTCCGCTGACGATGGACAAAGATACCAAGTGCGCGGCTCTTATGTACCAAGGACTTACTACGGGAACCGGCGTTGGCATCACGGCTTCCTGCAAAGATCCGGTGGCGGCTATTAAATTCATTGATTATATATGCAGCGATGAGGGGCAGGTTCTGAATAAATGGGGAATAGAGGGCGTGAACTATTTGCTGGATGAAGAAGGACACCGTTATAGAACGGAAGAAGAAGTGAAATATGCAAGCGAAGATACGGATTATCAGAAGAAAACGGGCGTGGGCTTCCACAATTATCCGTACCCCACCTATGGAGACGGCATTCTGGATCCCGGCGGAAGCACTTATACCACCACAAGCAAAGAGGCTGTCATGAAAGAGTATAACGAAGAAGAAAAGGCAGCCTGTGAGGCATGGGGCGTGGAACTTCTGGTGGATATGTTCCCTCAGGCGGATGAGTTTGAGACGCCGGATTATCCGCCGCTCTGGGCGCTTGTAAAGCCTATGGAATTTGATGAAATCGCGGATAAGCTGGATGAGGTGTCATGGTCATCCCTGATTACCTGCATAACCGGTTCCGAAGCGGATTTCGATGCAAATTATGATGCCATGCTGGCAGAACTGGAAAAAACAGGAATGTCCGAGGCGGAGCAGATGCTGAACGATATCATTGCGGAAAAGGCGGCATTGGTTCAGTAAAGATAGAAAGCAGGAAAGTCAGGACGGAGAATAACGGAAAAAGGAAGGCGGCAGGCTGGTTCATGGATCAGCCTGCTGCCTTTTTCTTAAGTGAGTCTGCGGGGGGTGGGTCATTCGTATTTCTTGCGGTATTCCGCAGGGCTTATGCCCACATATTTCTTAAATTTCTTGTGGAAGTAGTCAACGTTTTTATATCCCACGGCCTCTGCAATTTCGTATACTTTCATATTCTTTTCTTTAAGCAGTTCCTTGGACTGTTCAATGCGTCTATTGTCCACATAAGAGTTGAAGCTTTCTCCAAAGTGTTTGTTGAATATTTTCCCCAGATATGCGCTGTTATAGCCGAAAAGAGGGGCTATGCTTTCCAGTTTTATATTGTTTTGGTAATTATGGTCAATATAATATACAATATCGTCCAATACGGTGGTACGGGACGGGTTGCCGGTGGCGGTAATGATCATTTCTGCCATTTCCGAAATATAACGGATGATTTCATAGAGGTAACTGCATTCCCCGATATGGGAAATGGCCGTGCCGTTGGAGGGAAAAGGGATGTCCGCCATATGATAAGTCAGGTTGATTTTTTCTTTGATATTCAAGTATAAATCGGTCAGGAACAGCCTGACGGAGGAGATGTCACTCATACGGGAAAGCAGGCTTTCCAGTTCAAACAGTGTTTCGGCTACCATGCCGCGGTTAAAAGACAGAAGATAGTCTGTCAGCTTTTTGCAGTATTTTGCTAAGACAGTATGATCCGGCGGCAGGCAGTCCTCCTGTCCGGGAAGTTCGTCATAGCCTAAAGTATGCTGCCCATGGCGGCAGAAAAACTTCCGCTTACGGAGAGTCAGGGCTTCCCCATAGGACAGGCAGACATCCTCTAGGGAAGCCACCGGACGTCCGTAAGAGAGAAAAAAGGAAGGGGAGGAAATATCCTGCCAAAACGGCATCTGTCCGCAGCCGTTCAGAAAATCCCGGAACTTGCCTAAGGCAAACTGGCCTTTCAGCAAGATCACTTGGCTGCCGTCTTCCTCCAGATATTCGAAAGACCGATGGTCCTTATTGGTAATTTTTAAAAGTTCGGCGAAGCCTTGGCTGCCTTCAGGCAGCAGGGCATCAGAATCCTCATAGATTACTGCCTGATAGATTTCTGCAGAGAGATTCATTTCCTCTATCTGGCCGGGGGAAAGCAGGGAGGCATGGGAAGCGTTATAAGTACCGGTGATAATTTCCTGCAGAATCACATTTCTGGCTTTTGTTTTCAGTATGGCAATATTTTCCGATTGGTTCCGTTCGGCAGTAAGATCCTGAGCGATTTTCTCCACGGCCTCGGCCAGTTCGTCTTCATCTATGGGCTTTGTAAGGTAAAAGCCTGCGTTGTAGCGTATGGCCGTCTGGGCATATGCAAAATCGGAGTAACCGCTCAGTATGATAAATTTTCCGTCATATCCTTTTTCCCGTGCCGTCCGTATAATATCGGTTCCGTATATTTTGGGCATGCGGATATCCAGAAGGACAAGATCGGGTTTCTTGTCAAGGACAAGCCGCAGGGTGTCCTCTCCGTTGGAGGCTTCCCCGCAGATGCAGAAGCCCAGCGCAGTCCAGTCTATAATATATTTCAGGCCTTCCCTGATATTCTGTTCGTCATCGGCAATCAGTACGGTATACATGCTTTTCTCCTGCTTTGTTTTAGGGTAAAAGAGATGATTCATATTATATGTGAAAAATAGCTAATTTACAAGACGGCGTTTCATGCAATTTGAGGGCAGACATCTCCAAGCCGCAGTTTACCGCGGTTTTTGGGAAACGAAGAATTGGCTGACGGGAGGCCGGGCATGGGGGATGATCCGGATTGCACGGAAATGCTTGTAATTCCCTTAGGGGATTTGTATAATGAAGGTGAAAACGGCTTTCCGTCAGAGCGGCCTGTCAAGTTTCCTTCCTGTGCTCCGTCAGATGGTGCTGTCAGGCACAGGCGGAATCTGTAATTTCAACCATATACAATCTCTAATAATGAAAGTATTTTCCATGCTTATTTCTTGCTATAATACCTAGAGCGTGTTTGAAAATTCATTCCCGGCATCTGTACTACGACGTGTCGTTTCACCACTTTGCGTGATATTTGTGCCAAATTCAGGTTACATAGCCCGCTATGCGCCCTGCCCTTGGCACAGACCTCCCACAAATTGTGGCGCACATCTGCCGAAAAATAATTTTCAAATACGTTCTGGAAGGCAATTCTCAGACACGCTCTAGGAGAGGTAGAGAGGCATGAAGAAAAGAACGAAAAGACTGGTGCTGTCTGCCGCGGCTGCCGTAGTATGCGGAATTTCCGTTTTTGGCATCTGGCGAGGCGGAAAAGGGGGATACCGGCATAAAGAAGCCATAGTGGTGGATGTGTTTGACAGCGTGGCCAATTACCAAGGCATACAGCCGGGATGGTTTGCGGAGATTGTAAAAGATAAGTTTCATATGGAATTGAACATTATTGCCCCTAATGTGGCGGGAGGAGGCACCACGCTGTTTGAAATACGTTCCGCGGCCGGAAACTTAGGGGATTTGATAATCTGTAACGGAGAGCGGGATTCCCTTCAGGATATGGTGTCGTCCGGGCTGCTTCTGAATATGGAGCCTTATCTGAGAGGCAGAGACATTATGCGGTATAAAGAAGTGCTGGAGGAAGTGAATGAGGGAATCGAGCCGAAAGGAATCTATGTAATTCCCTCCGAACTTTCTGTTCATTCCCCCCTTACGCCCAAAGAAAGCATGGAGCCGGTTTTCGGCCCCTATCTGAGATGGGATCTGTATAAAGCGGCCGGGTATCCCGTGATACATACGCTGGAGGATTTGCTTCCTGTGCTGAAAAAAATGCAGCATTTGGAGCCGGTGGCGGAAAACGGCGCAAAAACTTATGCTTTTTCCTTTTTTAAGGATTGGGACGGCAATATGATGACGGCAGCAAAACAGCCTTGCTGTTTTTACGGTTATGATGAATTCGGGTTCGGGCTGGAGAAGGCGGACGGAAGCGATTTTCAGAGTATCATTGATTCGGACTCACTGTATGTACGGACTCTGAAGCTGTATTTCGATGCAAATCAGATGGGGCTGGTGGATCCGGAGTCGTCCGTACAGAGTTATACGGAACTGGAACAGAAATATGAGGAAGGACAGATTCTCTATTCCCCATGGCCTTGGCAGGCGCAGCAGAAATACAATACTTTGGCTCATAAAGAAGAGGGAAAGGGATTTATGCTGGTGGACATTGAGGACATGCAGATTTATTCCAACGGATGCAATCAGGGGGGAAACCGGAAATTGGTAATAGGAATCGGGGCCAGAGCAGACGACCCGGAACGTCTGGCCGCTTTCATCGACTGGTTCTATTCTCCGGACGGGATAGCCAGCAACGGTGTGCAGAGTTCTGCCGGCACGGCGGGGCCGAGAGGCTTAAGCTGGGATTACAGCGAAGAGGGAGATCCTTATCTGACGGAATTCGGCTGGAGCGCGTTGCTGGGAGGCCATGTGGAACTGCCGGAGGAATGGGGAGCAGGGACATGGGCGGAAGGGATTTCCAGGCTGAATTTTATGCCGGTGGCACCCTGCGAATCGGATGACAAAGGGTATCCCTATGCTTATCTGCGGTGGGACAGCGTGGCGGAAATGCATGATACGGCCCTTGACAAGGATTGGAAAGAGCATATGGATGCCGATAACGTGAGGGAATTTTTGGAAGAAAATCACCGTATGACGGTGTCGGCCGGCTGTGATTTTGTGCTGCCGGCGGAGACATCGGAAATCAGTACGCTCCGCGGCCAATGCAGGAGGGTGATACAGAAATATTCTTGGGAAATGATATTTGCCGAAGACGAGGAAGAGTTTTACGCACTTCTGGGACAGCTGCAGGAAGAAGCAGCCAGTCTGGGGTACGAGGAGGTTTTGGCCGTGGACCGGGAAAACGTGGAAGCGTACCGGGAAGCAAGGAAAAGAGCGGTGGAGGAATATGAATATAATATAGGCCGGTAAGCGGAGAAAAGTCTGCGGCCGGGGAATGCGGGCATGCCGCATGCCGGGGGCAGAGAAAAGCCTGCGCCGGAGGGATGTGAGGATGGTATGCGCCGGCAGGCAAAGAAAGGCCTGAGCCAGTGAAAGCAAGGGTGGCCTGAACCGGAAAGCAGAGAGGAACCCGATTCGGGGGAATGTGAGAGTGGTGTGTACCGGCAGGCAGAGAAAAGCCTGCGCCGGAGGGATGTGAGAACAATGCGTGCCGACAGGCAGGGAGAAATCAGCGCGGAGGAGGATCGGGGATATGATATGGAACGGTGATGTGAAGAAAATTTTATACGGAGGGGATTATAACCCGGAGCAGTGGGGAGAGGATGTGTGGGAAGAGGACATGCGCCTGTTCCGGAAGGCGCATATCGATGTGGTGACGCTGAATGTGTTCAGCTGGGCATCGCTGCAGCCCGGCGAGGATGTTTATGATTTTACGAAGCTGGATAAGATTATGGATTTGGTGTCGGACAACGGACTGAAGGTATGCTTGGCCACATCCACGGCGGCCCATCCGGCATGGATGGCAAGAAAATACCCGGATGTGCTGCGGACAGAACATAACGGCATGCGGAGAAAATTCGGAAGCAGGCACAATTCCTGCCCCAACAGCCCTACCTACCGGAAGTATTCGGCTGCTTTGGCCGGCCGGCTGGCCGAGAGGTATGGAAACCGCGGAAATATTGTGGCATGGCATATTGCCAATGAATACGGCGGGGAATGTTACTGTGAGAATTGCGAAAAGGCATTCCGGGAGTGGCTGAAGGAAAGATACGGTACCTTGGAAGAACTGAACCGGGCGTGGGATACCGCTTTCTGGGGGCATACCTTTTATGAATGGGAAGAAGTGGTGGTACCTAATCTGCAGTCGGAAGAATTTTACTGGGGAGACTGTATCCGTACAAATTTTCAGGGAATTTCACTGGATTACCGCCGGTTTATTTCCGATAGCATGCTGGAATGCTACCGCTTGGAAGAGGAAGCGGTAAAAAAATATACGCCCTGGATTCCGGTGACGACGAATTTCATGGGATTTTATAAAGGCTTGGATTATCAGAAATGGGCACGCAGCATGGATTTTGTTTCTTGGGACAATTATCCGGCTTACGGAGCAGTGCCGGAGCAGGCGGCAATGGCTCATGACTTGATGCGGGGGCTGAAGCAGGGGATGCCCTATGTGCTGATGGAGCAGACTCCAAGTGTAAGCAACTGGCATACTTACTGTGCCCTGAAGCGACCCGGGGTGATGAGGCTGTGGAGCTATCAGGCGGTGGCGCATGGCGCGGATGCGGTGATGTTTTTCCAGATGCGCCGCAGCATCGGTGCCTGTGAAAAGTACCATGGAGCATTGATTGACCATGCGGGCCATGAGAATACAAGGGTCTTCCGGGAAATGGCTGCTTTAGGCGGGGAACTGGAAAAATTGGGGGATATTTTGCTGGAAGGCCGGTCTAAGGCACGGGCGGCTATTGTAATGGACTGGGATAACTGGTGGGCAGCGGAATATTCTGCCGGTCCCAGCAAGCTGATTCATTATTATGAGGAACTGCTGGCTTATTATAAAGCATTCTATAGGCTGAATATTCCGGTGGATGTCATCAGCGTGGAGGACGATCTGTCCGGTTATGCATTGGTGACGGCGCCTATGCTGTATATGTGCAAGGATGGGTTTGACGGAAAGCTGCGTAAATTTGTGGAGGGCGGCGGCTTTTTCCTGACGACTTATTTCAGCGGTTATGTGGAAGACCATGATCTGGTAGTGACAGGAGGGTACCCGGGCAGGCTGAAGGATATTCTTGGCATCTGGGTGGAAGAATCGGATGCCCTTCCGGAAGGGGAAGGGAACCGTTTCCTGTATGGCGGAAAAGAATATCGGGCAGAGATTCTGTGCGATCTTCTGCATCTGCAGGGAGCGGAGGCACTGAGTGTGTATGAAGAGGATTTCTATGCGGGAATGCCGGTGCTGACGGCACATTCTTATGGGAAAGGGAAAGCATTTTATATGGCGGCCCGTTCCGGGGATGATTTTTATGAAGAATTTATAAAGGACCTCTGTGAGGAAGCCGGGATCCGGCCGATTATGGAAGCACCGCAGCAGATAGAGGTGACGATGCGGGAAAACGGCAACGGGAAATTTCTGTTCCTGCTGAACCATGGAGAGGATACGCAGGAGGCGGTTCTGCCCTGTGGCGGTGAGGATCTTCTGACAGGCGGCAGGTATGGAAAAGGGGAGAAGCTGCGGCTTGGGAAAAAGGATGTGGCAATACTGAAAGTTCTGACAGAGTAGCGAAGCCGCCCGGCAACGGGAACAAGCGGCGGAGCGGCAGTGAATGGAGGAACGGCAGAATAATGGAATGGCAGAATGGAAGAACGGCAGAATTGGAATGGCAGAATGGAAGAACGGCAGAATAATGGAATGGCAGAATAATGGAATAGCAGAATAGAAGAGAAATGGAGGCAAGGGGATATAAGGATGGACAGGGAAGAGAGAGGCGTACTGACAAAGGCAGAGAGGGAGGAATATCGGAAGGAAATAGAGGCAGTGATTGCCGGAGGGCCGTTTTCCGCTGACTGGGAATCGTTGTCGCAGTATGAGACGCCGGCTTGGTTCAGGCAGGCAAAGTTCGGCATTTTCGTACATTGGGGGCTGTACAGCATTCCGGCATTCCATGACGAATGGTATGCAAGAAAGATGTATATTCAGGGTTCTCCGGAATATGAACACCATATCAAAACTTATGGGCAGCATAAAGATTTCGGATACAAAGATTTTATACCGATGTTTCAGGCAGAAAAATTCGATGCCGAAGAATGGGCGGATATCTTCCGTCAGGCGGGAGCCAAGTATGTAGTTCCGGTGGCGGAACATCATGACGGCTTCCAAATGTACCGTTCCAGAATTTCCCGGTACAACGCGGCGCAGATGGGGCCGGGCAAGGATATTATCGGCAGCCTGAAAGAAGCATTGGAAAAAAGAGGCATGGTGTTCGGCACTTCTTCTCATCGGGCGGAACATCAGTGGTTCATGGGGAACGGGAAAGATTTTGAGAGCGATATAAAGGAGCCGCTGAAATGCGGGGATTTTTACTGGCCCTCCGACCAGGAACAGCCGGATCAGATGGACAAATTATCCCGGCCGTATCCTACGGAAGAATATTTGGAGGACTGGCTGCTGCGCACTTGCGAACTGGTTGACAGTTACCATCCCAGACTTTTGTATTTTGACTGGTGGATACAGCATGATGCTTATTCGAAGGTGCTGCCGATGCTGATGGCTTATTATTATAACCGGGGAGCGGAATACGGGTTTCCCGTGGGAGTCTGCTATAAGCAGGATGCCTGTGCTTTCGGCAGCGGCATTGTGGATGTGGAACGGGGGAAGTTTGCACAGGCCAAACCTTATTACTGGCAGACGGATACCGCAGTGGCCCGTAATTCTTGGTGCTATACGGAGAATCTGGATTATAAGGGGAGTTATGAACTGATCTGCTATTTATGCGATGTAGTCAGCAAGAACGGCAGCCTGCTGCTGAACATAGGGCCGAAAGGGGACGGAAGCATTGCGCAGGAGGATAAGCAGATTCTGAGGGATATCGGAAGGTGGCTGGCCGTAAACGGGGAAGCCATATATGGCAGCAGGTGTTTCCGCTTTGCGGAGGAAGGCCCAACGGAGGAAACGGACGGCTCTTTTTCCGACGGCAGCGCCGCGGCATATACTCCGGCGGACTTCCGTTTTACGGCGGCCCATGGGAATGTTTATGCCATCTGTCTGAAATTTCCGGAGGACGGGAAAGTCTCGGTACGTTCCCTTTATAAAGAGAAGAACATGAATAAAGCAGCTTTCCACGGAATCATCCGAAACGTATCCGTGTTAGGGCATGAGGGGGAGGTTTCTTGGAATCAGGACGAGGACGGCCTGCATGTTTCCGCTCCGGGAATGAAAAGCGAATTTCCGGTAGTGATTAAGGTGGAGGTAAAATAACAGAACATCCTGCCGCAGAGGAGCCGGAGCCGAGTAAGGAGACTGCCCCAAGGACAGGAATTACCGTGGCAGTTAAGGGCGTGGGGAAGAACTGCGGTATTGGAATGGAGAGTAAGAAGATGAAAATAAGTGAGGGGATTAAGGAAAAAGCAGAGATTCTGCTGGTTCAGCTTACGCTGGATGAAAAGATCGGCATGATACACGGAGACGGGCTGTTTCGGACAAAGCCGGTGGAAAGGCTGGGGATTCCGGCACTTTACATGTCCGACGGACCTATGGGGGTAAGGGCGGAGTTCCGGGACGATGCTTGGATCCCATCAGGAGACACAGAAGACTATGTGACCTATCTGCCCAGCAATTCCGCCATTGCCGCCACTTGGAACCGGGAACTGGCCTATGAATGCGGCAGCGTTTTGGGCGAGGAGGCCAGAGGCCGGGGAAAAGATGTGATTTTGGCTCCCGGCATCAATATAAAGAGAAGTCCCTTAAACGGCAGGAACTTTGAATATATGAGTGAGGATCCATATTTAACGGCAGAACAATGCGTGCCCCTGATCAGAGGAATACAAAAGCACGACGTGGCGGCCTGCGTAAAACATTTTGCGGTAAACAGTCAGGAAACACAGCGTCTCTGGGTGGATACGGAAGTCAGTGAGAGGGCGCTGCGGGAAATTTACCTTCCCGCCTTTGAGGCAGCGGTGAACCGGGCGGACTCTTATTCCGTCATGGGAGCGTATAATCTGGTCCGCGGAGAGCATTGCTGTGAAAGCCACTTTCTGCTGAATGAAATACTCCGAAAAGAATGGGGCTATGAAGGGGCGGTCATTTCCGACTGGGGAGCAGTCCACCAGACAAAAGAGGCTGCGGCCGGCGGCTTGGACTTGGAAATGTCGGTGACCAATAACTTTGACGAATACTGTCTGGCACAGCCCTTGAAAAAAGCCGTGGAAGACGGTGAAATAGAAGAAGAGGCAGTCAATGAAAAAGTAAGGCATCTTTTGTGGCTGATGCTGACGCTGCATATGCTGGATGTGGATATTGAGAAAAAGACCGTTCTGCCTGCGAAGCGGAAAACCGGCTGCTATAACATACCGGAGCATAGGAAAGTGACCTTGCGGACAGCCAGGGAAGCCATTGTCCTGCTGAAAAATGAGGGACAATGCCTTCCGCTTAAGCAGGAGAAACTAAAAAAACTGCTTATTATCGGACAGAACGGAAACCGGATTCATTCCGACGGCGGAGGCAGCGCAGAGATCAAAGCCTTATATGAGATATCGCCGTTAATGGGTCTGATGAGCCGTCTGGGCGGGAACTGCCAAATAAAGTTTGTCAGAGGATATTATGAGGACGAAGTGATAGGGGACGGAAAGAACTGGCAGGAAGACAGCCTGAAAGAAGGCGGCGGGAAAGAAAGAGACAGCATCCGCATCAGCGAAGAAATAGCCGGCAGACGCAGGGCATTGCTGGAAGAAGCCGTAACATATGCCAAAGAATATGACCACGTCATCTTTATAGGCGGCCTGAATCACGAATACGATTTGGAAGGGCAGGACAGAACAGACATGAAACTGCCCTACGGACAGGATGAAGTAATAGAGGCAGTGCTGGAAGCGAATCCCGATACTGTCATTGTCATGGTGGCAGGCTCCCCCATAGAGATGGGCCGATGGGAGAAAAGGGCAAAGGCTATTGTATGGAACTGGTATGCAGGGATGGAAACCGGCAATGCCTTAGCCGAAATCCTGCTGGGCGAAGTGAACCCCTCCGGGAAACTTCCGGAAAGCTTTCCTTATAGCCATAAGGACTGCAGTGCCCACTGCGTAGGAGATTTTGCGGAGGAAAGATTGCTGCATTACCGGGAAGGCATCTATGTAGGCTATCGGTATTACGAGAAAAATAATGTGCCGGTACAGTACTGCTTCGGCCATGGCCTGTCCTATGCCGCATTTGCCTATAGCGATATGAGCGTTGTCAAACAGGAAATGGCCGGCGAACTGGAGATAACGGTAAGCTGCTGCATACGGAATACAGGAGAATGTGCGGGAAAGGAGACAGTACAGCTTTATATTAAGGATAAGAGCGGAATGGCCGATAAGCCGGTGAAGGAATTACGAGGCTATACGAAAGTGGAACTGGCATCCGGAGAGAGCCAGAGAGTGAGCATGCGGCTGTCCAAGAGAGACTTTGCCTATTATGACGAAAGGATGGGGGCATTTCGGGTAAATCCGGGAGAATATGAGATTATCCTCGCAGCCTCCCTGCAGGATGAGAGACTACGGAATAATGTCTGGGTGTAGGGGGGAGGACGCAACCGGCGGCCGGTTCCGGCCTGTGCTTTGGGTGGGGTTTTTGCGGCAGGTGATGCCTGTGGCCGGCCTGTGGGTGGGGCGGCAATATAATTTCTGCGTCAAAAAGGAGATATTTCTAACTGTTTTCCCTAGCGGATTTACTGCCAACGGCGGCTAAACTCCCTTCGGTCAGACAACGCCGCCTAGAGCGTGTTTGAAAATTCATTCCCGGCATCTGCACGCCCCAATTTGCGTGATTTTTGTGCCAAATTCAGGTTACATAGCCCGCTATGCGCCCTTCCTTTGGCACAAATCTCCCACAAATTGTGACGCACATCTACCAGAAAGCAATTTTCAAACACGCTCTAAGATGGCAGTAAATCCGCCAAGGAAAACAGTAAGAAATATCATCCCTTTTTCCGAAGAAATTATATTGCCGCCCCACCCACAGGCCGGCCACAGACATCACCTGCCGCAAAAACCCCACCCAAAGCACAGCCCGAAACCAGCCGCCGGTTGCTGTGAACGGAATTATAGTTAAATGCCGGCTGTATCAAAACACAAATTTTAATATTATAACAAACATTTTACTGCCAGCATTATTACACTCAGCCAATACACAGCATGAAAGGGGAACGAGTGATTGGCATGGCTGGCCGGTGTATGGCTTTCCTTTCCGCAGCAGGGCGGCAGCGATAGGCATTGGTTGGATTTCATAAGAAAAAATGGCGAGATTTCTTACTGCTTTTTCCCGCAGGGATTCTGCCGTTTCAGGCGGCGTTGTCTGACCGAAGGGAGTTTAGCCGCCGTGGCAGAAACCCTGCGGGAAAAAACAGTTAGAAATCCCCCATTTTTGACATTGAAATCCAACCAATGCCTATCGCTGCCGCCCTGCTGCGGAAAGGAAAGCCATACACCGGCCAGCCATGCCAATCACTCGTTCCCCTTTCATGCGTCCGCCCCACCCCACCCCCATCTCCAAGAAACCCTATTTATGCCCAAAAGCCAAATAGCTTTGAAGTTTCCGCCGGAAAATGTTATACTTATGAAAAATCAGGAAGAGAGGAACGGGAAGCATGGAAAATCAGGGGCAGGACGGGACGAAAAACAAAGGGAAGTTTATTGCATTTGAAGGAATCGACGGAAGCGGAAAGAGCACGCAGGTGCAGCTGCTGGCGGAACGGCTGAAGGAAAATCATATTGACTGTTACGCCACAATGGAGCCTACGCATGCCCCGATCGGGGCATTTCTCCGGGAAATTCTCATGGGTAAAAGAAAAGCCGACCCAAGGGTAACGGCCGCCCTGTTTGCGGCTGATCGGCTGGATCACCTTCTGAATGAAGAAGACGGGATTGCGGCAAAAGTTGCTGCCGGCGCCACCGTGATTACAGACAGATATTATTTCTCATCTTACGCCTACCACAGCGGTGACATGCCCATGGAATGGGTCATTGGGTTAAACGAACAGAGCCGGGAAGTGCTCCGGCCCACCGTCACTGTTTTTATTGATATCAATGCCGATACGGCAATGGAGCGGATTCTTAAGAACAGGGATCATCAGGAACTCTTTGAAAAAAAATCAAAGCTGGCGGAAGTGAGGATGAATTACTTCGAGGCATTTGACAAACTGAAAGACACCGAAGAAATCATTATTGTCGACGGAAACGGGAGTCCCAAGGAAATAGCGGAAGAGATCTGGGAGGCGGTAAAAATATATTGGATGGAGTGATTCGGAATTTCCTGTTTTTCCCCGTTTATAAAAGTTTTATTAAATACTGTTTTTTTCCAAAGCAATTTGTTACAATAGAACAAAATCGAACTGGCAAAGAAAATGATTGGTAAAGGTGAGACAGAAAAATGCGGAAAATTAAAGTATTGGTAGTGGAAGATTCGGCAGTGTTCCGTGAGATGCTGGTGAAAGGACTGGAGGAAGATCCGGGAATCGAAGTAGTGGCCACGGCGGAGGATCCTTTTCAGGCAAGGGATGCCATTGAGCAGGAACAGCCGGATGTAATGACTTTGGACATAGAGATGCCGAAGATGAGCGGCATAGACTTTCTGAAAAGACTGATGCCTCAGTATCCTATGCCGGTCATTATGCTGAGTGGGCTGAATGGAAAAGTGTTTGAGGCAATGGCGGCGGGGGCCGTGGATTTCGTGCATAAGCCGGTAAACCTTTCGCCGGCCAACGTCAAGGAATTCATCCGTCAGGAACTGATTGCGAAAGTCAAGATAGCGGCATCGGTGGATGTAGGGAAGCTGGTGCGCCGGGAGAGGACATATCCGGTCCGGGAAGTGCGGCTGACGACGAACAACTGCGTCATTGCCATAGGGGCTTCCACCGGAGGGCCTGAGGCAATCCGGGAAGTCATCAGCGGGTTCGGGAAAGACATTCCGGGAGTGGTCGTGGTGCAGCATATGCCTGCGGGATTTACGCACACATATGCGGAACGGCTGGACAGGCTCTGCGAGGTGACCGTAAAGGAAGCGGAAGACGGGGATGAGGTAAAGCAGGGGCATGTCCTGATTGCGCCGGGCGGATATCAGATGCGCTTGGTAAAGAAGGATCTGAAATATTATGTTTCGGTAAAAGAAGAACCGAAGGTAAGCGGCCACTGTCCTTCCGTGGATGTGCTTTTTGACTCCGTGGCGAAAGCGGCAAAGGCTGAGTCCATAGGCGTTATTCTGACGGGCATGGGCGGTGACGGTTCCAAGGGCATGAAAGAGATGAAGAACTGCGGGGCGGTGACCATCGGACAGGATGAGGAAACCTGTGTGGTATACGGAATGCCCAAAGTGGCATATGATATTGGTGCAGTGACATATCAGGTGCCGCTTGGGAATGTGGCGGATAAGATATATGATATATTGACCTAATCAGGAAAGGAGTAATGTTATAAATATGGGAGAAAGTTTCAGTCCGGAAGGGATGCTGGATTCCTATTTATATGAGTGCTTCCAATTGTTGGAACAGATGGAAGACATTGTGCTTTCGGGAGAGGCGGATGCTTTTTTCGATACGGAAGACATTCAGGAAATCTTCCGTATCCTGCATACGATTAAAGGAGCATCCGGCATTATGATGTATGATAATATCGGTATGGCCGCGCATAGGCTGGAAGATGTTTTTTACTATCTGCGGGAAGCCGGAGCGGGTGAACTGCCAAAGGAAGGGCTGTCGGAATGTATTTTTTCGGCGGCCGAGTTTATGGCGGGGGAACTGAATAAAATAAAAGAGGGAAGGAATCCCGACGGGGATCCGGAAAAAGTCATCCGAAAGGCAGAGGAATACCTGGAGACATTAAAGGACGAACTTCGGGAACGGGGGACGGAACTGCCGCCGGAGAAAGAAGACGTCCGGTCGGGAAAGTATTACAATGCGCCCGAAAGGAAGAATAGACCGAGAAAGCCGGTGAAGATAGATCTGGGGATAGAGCCGGAAGAGAAAACGGAAGTGCATCCGGGCGATTATATCATTGTCAATAAGAGGCAGCGCGGCAAAGAGGCTCTTATAGGGGTGCGTGTCAGTAAGCTGGAGGAAATTACGGCACTGACGAAAAAACTGTCGCAGCTGGATAAAGAAGCGGACGGAATGGAAACGGAAGCATTCAGGGAACAGATGCATGAGATTGCGCAGGAACTGAAGAAGGCGGTGTATGACATAAGGAAAACACCCATCGCCACTGTTTTCCGGCGGATGAACTTGGCTGTCTATGACCTTTCCAATAAACTGTCCAAGGATATAGAATTCGAGACTGAGGGGGAGGGGCTGCTGGTGGACAGAACCGTGGCGGAGCAGCTGACGGAACCTCTGATGCATATGGTGCGGAACGCGGCCGATCACGGGATCGAAAGCGTGGAAGAGAGAAAACGGCTGGGGAAGCCGGTCAAAGGAACCATATGGCTGACGGCAAAGAAGAGAAAGAAGCGGCTGTTCCTTTCGGTAAGGAATGACGGAAGAGAACTGGATGCGAAGAAAATCTTGGAACGGGCAAAGGAAAAAGGATTTGCGGAGAAGACTGCCGATTTTCAGGAATATTCGGAAGAAGAGATTTTTGCCATGATTACCACTCCCGGCTTTTCCACTATGGAAAAGGTGACGGAAATATCGGGAAGAGGGATCGGCATGGATATTGTGGCATGTCGGGTGAAAGAATTAGGAGGCGCCTTACGGATCAGGAATATACGGGGAAAAGGCGTGGAAATGACAATGGAAGTGCCGATAGATTGAATTTACATCTTTTCGGAAAGGAACGGATGTGTTACAATGGATTCAGATTTTTACCGGAATAAGAAAATAAGGGGTGGAGAATATGGAGAGAATATTGCTGAAACTCAGTGGGGAAGCGTTGGCAGGCGAGAAGAAAACAGGCTTTGACGAAGAAACGGTGAAGGGCGTGGCACTGCAGGTAAGCAAGCTTGTGGAAAGCACGCAAGTGGGCATCGTAATCGGAGGAGGGAATTTCTGGCGTGGGCGTTCCAGTGAGCATATAGACCGGACGAAAGCGGATCAGATCGGCATGCTGGCTACGGTGATGAACTGCATCTATGTATCGGAAATTTTCCGTTCCGCAGGGATGGAGACAGAAATACTCACACCGTTTTCCTGCGGTTCTTTTACCAAAATGTTTTCCAAGGATAAGGCGAATAAATATTTTAAGCAGGGAAAAGTGGTATTTTTCGCCGGAGGCACCGGGCATCCTTATTTCTCCACGGATACAGGGGTGGTACTGAGGGCAGTGGAAGTGGAGGCGGATGTTATATTGCTGGCGAAAGCGGTAGACGGCGTATATGATTCCGACCCAAGATCCAATCCCGACGCAAAGAAGTACGGGGAAGTGTCTATAGATGAAGTGATTGCGAAAAACCTTCAGGTAGTGGATATGACGGCTTCCATTCTGGCACGGGATAATAGGATGCCTATGTGGGTGTTCGGGCTGAACGAGCCGGACAGCATTGTGAATGCGGTGAAAGGTGATTTCAGGGGCACTAAGGTGACGGTTTAGGCAGAGTTTTTCATTTCTATTTGGGCCGCCAAGGGCGGCATGGAAATTAATATGGAGGATAATGGATATGGACGAGAGATTAAAAGTGTATGACGGGAAAATGAAGAAAGCATACGAATATCTGGAGGCGGATTTTATGACAATCCGCGCAGGGCGTGCAAACCCTCATGTGCTGGACAAGATTAAGGTGGATTATTACGGAACGCCCACTCCGATTCAGCAGGTAGGGAATATTACCGTGCCGGAGGCGCGGATGATTCAGATTGCGCCTTGGGAGAAATCTCTGATAAAGAGCATTGAGAAAGCGATTCTGTCTTCCGATATAGGCATCACCCCTTCCAATGACGGGGCGGTTATCCGTCTGGTATTCCCGGAACTGACGGAGGAGAGAAGGAAGAGCCTTGCCAAGGAGGTAAAGAAGAAGGGCGAGGACGGCAAAGTGGCTATCCGCAATATCAGAAGGGACGGGAACGAAGCGTTTAAGAAGCTGGCCAAGGAAGATGTCTCCGAAGATCAGATTAAGCAGCTGGGAGACGAACTGCAGAAGATAACCGATCAGTTCATCAAGGATATCGATAAACTGGTAGAAGAAAAATCAAAAGAAATATTGACGGTATAAAGCATAGAGCAGGGGCAAGGGGCCGTTCCGGCGGCCGTATTGTCCCTGTTGGCAGTAGAACGTGTTTGTGCGGCGCATATCCGGCAGAAAGCGTTTTTCAGACACATTCAGGAAAGGAATGCGGCAGGGACTGGCAGCCGCACGGGTGACAGGATGCAGGGAGACAGGAAGATTCCGAACCATGTTGCGATTATTCTGGACGGTAATGGCAGGTGGGCAAAGAGCAAAGGGATGCCGAGGAATTATGGGCATGTGCAGGGGGCGAAAGCCGTGGAGATAATCTGTGAGGAAGCTTACCGGATGGGGATACAGTATCTGACGGTATATGCTTTTTCCACAGAGAATTGGAACCGTCCGCAGGATGAAGTGGATGCATTGATGAAATTGCTTCGTAATTATCTGAAAACCTGCCTGAAAACGGCAGAAAAAAACAGGATGTGCGTACGGATCCTTGGAGACAAACGCAGGCTGGACAAGGATATCCGGCAGCGTATCGAGGAACTGGAGGAAGCGACGAAGAACAATGACGGACTCCATTTCCAGATAGCCTTGAATTACGGGGGCAGAGATGAAATCGTCCGGGCGGCGCGGGAATTGGCACAGAGAGTGAAGGAAGGGAAAATGGAGGCTGGGCAGATTACGGAAGAGACGATAGGTTCCGTGCTGGATACCCGGGGGCTTCCGGAACCGGATTTGCTGATCCGGACTTGCAACGAACAGCGGATTTCCAATTTTCTGTTATGGCAGCTGGCTTATACGGAGTTTTATTTTACTCCGGTGGCATGGCCGGATTTTACGAAAGAAGAATTGGAAAAGGCCATAGAAGCATATAATACAAGGGATAGGCGATATGGCATGGTGGACGGAAAGTAAGAAGAGTGACAAAGCCGCGCACCGGCAATGTGTTTTCCTGTAAAGCACGGGTTTACAGGGCACTGTCGGCAGGACGGCGGATTGGGAGGTGCGGGTATGTTTTGGACTCGTTTGCTCAGCGGAGTTGTGCTTGTGCTGATTGCCCTTGTGACAATATCTGCAGGCGGATATTTATTGGCGGCCGTATGTTTATGTATTTCTTTGATTGCATACAGTGAATTGATGAAAGCCTGCGGCATCCACGGGAAAGACAGGGCGGTGAATGCGCTGGAAGGAACGGGATATCTGGGGATTCTCTGTTACTATGGAATAGTTGTGTTTACCGGAAGCGATACGGCACAGCTGTTCGGCATATTGTTTGTGCTGATTGCCTTTATGTTTGTATATGTGTTTACATTCCCCAGATTCCGGGCAGAGCAAGTGATGGGAAGCTTTTTCTGCTTTGCCTATGCGCCGGCAATGTTTGCATTTATCTATCAGACTAGGCAGCTGACGTATGGGATTTATCTTGTATGGATGATTTTCATCAGTTCTTGGATATGCGATACTTGCGCATATGCCACAGGAGTTTTGATCGGCAGGCATAAAATGACGCCGAAACTGAGTCCTAAGAAGTCTATAGAGGGGGCAATAGGGGGCGTGGCAGGCTCCGCTTTGGCAGGGGGGCTGTATGCGCATTTTCTGGTGGAGAAAGTGGTGGCGGAGCAGGAGGTCACATGGATTTTTGTGCTGCTCAGCGCGGCAGGGGCCATGATTTCCCAAGTGGGCGATCTGGCGGCATCCGCTATTAAACGGAACCATGAAATTAAGGATTACGGGCATCTGATACCGGGGCACGGGGGCATTATGGATCGTTTTGACAGCGTGATATTCACGGCTCCCATGATTTATGCCTTGGCGGTGCTGTTAATCGGGAAATAAACGATGTTAGGATGTGTGGGATGAAGAAGATAGCTATTCTGGGTTCGACAGGGTCGATAGGTACTCAGACATTGGAAATTGTAAGGCAGAATGAGGATCTGCAGGTGGTTGCGCTGGCCGCAGGCAGCAATGTGGCGCGGATGGAAGAGCAGATCCGTGAATTCCGGCCGTGGGTGGCTGCTATGTGGAGCGAAGAAGCCTGCAAGGATTTAAAGGCAAGGGTGGCGGATACGGGGGTGCGTATCTGCTGCGGAATGGAAGGGCTGCTGGAAATTGCCGCCATGGAGGGCATGGAAGTATTGGTAACGGCCATTGTGGGAATGATTGGGATAAGGCCTACCATTGCGGCCATTGAAAACGGCAAGACAATTGCATTGGCAAACAAGGAGACTTTGGTGACGGCAGGGCATATTATCATGCCGCTGGCCGCAAAGCATAAAGTTTCCATTCTGCCTGTGGACAGCGAGCACAGCGCCATTTTCCAGTCCATGAACGGGGAACGGAAGGAACGCATTTCCAAACTTCTTCTGACGGCGTCCGGGGGGCCTTTCCGGGGCAGGGGAAAGGAGGAACTGAAAGATATGAGGGCAGAAGATGCACTGAAGCATCCGAATTGGGCTATGGGAAAGAAGATTACCATAGATTCCGCTACCATGGTGAATAAGGGGCTGGAGGTCATGGAGGCGAAATGGCTGTTCGGCATGGATCTGGATCGGATAGAAGTGGTGGTGCATCCTCAGAGCGTCATTCATTCTATGGTGGAGTATGCAGATGGGGCAGTGATGGCACAGCTTGGCGTGCCGGACATGAAACTGCCTATTGCCTATGCGCTGTTTTATCCGGACCGCAGGCCTATGGACGGGAAGAAGCTGGACTTTTTTACGCTGGGCCGTATGACGTTTGAAAAACCGGATTTGGAAACCTTTGCAGGACTGGGGCTGGCGTTTCAGGCTGCCAGGGCGGGAGGCAGCATGCCGACGGTGTATAATGCGGCAAACGAGATGGCGGTAGGATTGTTTTTGGAGAACAAAATAGGTTTTCTGCAGATTCCCGAACTGATTGCAGCCTGCATGGAGCAGCATAAAGTTATGGCGGATCCAAGCGTAGAGGAAATCCTTCAGGCGGAGCAGGAAGCATATGAATATATTAGGCGGGAGATTGATTGACAGTGACGATTATTTTATTTATACTGATATTTGGATTAGTGGTTATATCTCATGAATTCGGGCATTTCCTGTTGGCGAAGAAGAATGGGATACGGGTAGTGGAATTTGCCGTAGGGATGGGACCCACCTTGTTTCACTTCAGGAAAGGGGAAACCGTGTACAGCCTGAAAGCTTTTCCCATTGGCGGAGCCTGTATGTTCGACGGGGAAGACGGGGTGATGTCCAAAGAGGGAGAACCGGATGAAGGCTCGTTTCTGTCGGCCAGCGTATGGGCGAGGATTTCCGCGGTGGTGGCCGGGCCGTTGTTCAATCTTATACTGGCGTATGTATTTTCTTTGATTGTGGTAGCATTTACCGGCTCCAATAGGCCGGTGATACAGTCGGTAGTCCCGGGCAGTGCGGCAGAGGCGGCCGGTCTGCAGAGCGGGGACCGGATTACGAAAATAAACGGGGAAAGAGTGCATCTCGGGCAGCAGGTCACGCTGATTTCATGGCTGAATAAAGGAGAGGACATGAAGGTAGAATATGTCCGCGGCGGGGAAAAAAGTCAGGTGACGGTAACGCCGCTCTATGACAGCGCGGCAGACCGTTATTATATGGGCTTTATGGGAGTCAGTGAGTATTTTAAATGTAATGCGCTGGAAGTGTTTCAGTACGGTTTTTATGAGTTGGAATATTGGGTGGGAAGCACATTCAAAAGTCTGGGGATGCTTTTTACCGGCAGGGTAACGAAAGATGACGTGGCCGGGCCGGTGGGCATTGCGCAGCTGGTAGGCGAAACCTACGAGACGGAGAAGCAATACGGAGTGGGATATGTGATCTTGTCCATGATGAATATTACCATTCTTCTTTCCGTGAATCTTGGGATACTGAATCTGCTGCCGGTTCCTGCCTTGGACGGCGGGCGGCTGGTATTTCTGGTGATAGAGGCAATCCGTGGGAAGCCGATTCCTCCCGAGAAGGAAGGGATGGTGCATCTGGCGGGAATGGCGGTACTTATGCTGCTGATGGTATTCGTACTGTTCAATGATATATCCCGTTTGTTTTCTTAGAAACTGAATGTTTTGTGCCTGTGCGGCAGTGGGGGTCAGTTTTTTATGCATTTACCAATGCCGCAGCCTGCGGCAGAATAAAATATGATTTGCACATTTTTAATGCAAATCATGCAAATACAAAGAAGCTGTTTTATGTTAAAATATTTTTGTGCTAGTCAATAGCACAATGTAAAATTCCCCTTTTACATGAAATAGGTATCTGCTTCGGCAGGTACCTTTTTCCGTTCTGCAATAATAATGTCCGGGGCATATTACCTGAAAATGGGTAGTCGTGTTTGTGTATTTTTCGGGCTTGTTTTTTCAGAAAAATTCTTTATAATAAAGTATATCAAATCTTTTTATATATGGTTACGGAATCTTGTAACCGGAATCCCACAGAAAGAACCGAAATAACGAATGCCGGAAGGCAAATTGTGAAAACCGTGTTTTTAGGCACTGTCATTCACTTAAACCACAGCCAGCGTCAGGAACGATGTTTTTATTCGGACACGCTTATGCCGGCGTTTTTTGAAGGTCCGAGTGAAAAACATCGTTCCTGACGCTGGCTGTGGCTTAAGTGAATGACAGTGTGTTTTTAGGACAAGAAAAACAACGGTATATTGTGTAAGGAGGGCAAATGCAGTTTATATCAGAGGTATATTGGGACAGGGGAGCCAGGGAAGTCAATGAAGATTCCCTTTCGCTCCAACAGGTCAGCATCCGCGGGAAAAAAGTGGTGTTTGCACTGGTATGCGACGGAATCGGCGGGCTGGAGCAGGGGGAGACAGCCAGCGGTTTTGTAGCGGAGCGGATGACGGAGTGGTTTTATACGGAAGGGCTTCGCATGCTGAGGAAGAAAAGAGGGATGGGGAAGATTAAGCGGGCAGGATTAAGGGCATTGTTCGGATGCAATGAGGTGATGGGAGCATATGGGGAACGCATCGGCAGTAAAATGGGGACCACCGTGACTATGCTTTTAGCCGTTGGGAAGAAGTATCTGTTCTGGCATAGCGGGGACAGCCGGCTATATCGGGTGGAGCAGGGAATCCGCAGGGGGAAAATCCGGCAGCTGACAGAGGATCATGCGGTGAACGGGCATACGTTAGTGCGCTGCATCGGAAGTTTCCCTTGGAAAGAGCCGGATGCGGCGGGCGGAAGGCTGAAAAAAAATCAGGTTCTGCTGCTATGCACGGACGGATTCCGCAACAGGGTTCCGGAGGAAAAGATGGCGGAAGCGCTGCAGCCGTCTTTTCTGGCATCGCAGGAGCAGCTGGGAGCCAGACTGCGGGAATTGGCCAGACTGGGAAAAAGGCTGGGAGAGACGGACAATATTTCGGCGGTTGCGGTAAAATGCTTGCTATAAAACGGAGAAGGAGGACATAGGAAATGGACGGAATGCTGAGAGAAAAATATATTTTTTATGAGGAGATAGGGCGAGGAGGGAGCGGGAAAGTATTCAAGGCATATGACAGGCATCTGCAATGTCTGGTGGCAGTCAAAAGGTTCCGGGCGGAGGATAGGATATCGGAAAAGGAACTGAGTATGCTGAAAGAACTGCGTCATCCCGTATTTCCGGCTGTTTTGGATTTTATGGAGGACAGGGAATATAAATATTTGGTGATGGAATATATAGAGGGCAGGGATTTGGAGGATTATATCCGGGAAAATGCCGCCGTAGACCAGGAACAGGCAGTGGAGTGGGCTTTGGAACTGGCGGAGGTGCTGACGGAACTGCATGAAAGGAAGTGCCCGGTAGTTTACCGGGACATGAAGCCGGCCAACATTATGATAGACGAAAAGAATCATGTGCGTCTGGTAGATTTCGGTACGGCACTGCTGCGCTATCAGGAAGGGGACGAGGCCTGTGCGGGGGGAACATGGGGATATGCCGCGCCTGAGCAGTTTGTAAAAGGCGGGGGCAGCATGGTGGACGAAAGGAGCGATGTATACGGGCTGGGAACCACTTTATTTCATATGCTGACAGGGTGCGATCCGTCCAAGCCGCCGTTCTTTATGCTGCCTGTCCGGTTTTATGACAGAAAGCTGTCGGCCGGACTGGAACGGATTATCCGGAAAGCGACAGAGCGGGAAAAAGAAAAACGTTATGCCTCGGTCCGCCGGATGAAACAGGATTTGGAAAATTACAGGCGGTCCGACCGCGTGAGGGCATATGCGGAGACAGGGATAAAGGCGGTGTACGGCATAGCCTTGGCCGGGCTGATGCTTCTGTTCTTATGGCTATGGGTTGGTCTGGAAGGGCAGGAGATTTACGGACAGAGGGTAACTGCCGCCGGTTCAGGGAGGAACCTTTGGAAAACTTTGGCGGAAAAGGAATTTCTGTTCATTGCGGCCTGTATTTTTATGCTATGCTTCGGAAGAGAAGTAATAAGCCGCTTAAGGTGCAGAGGCTGCCGGGGAATCAGGCAGGAAAAGAATGTGCTGCTGACGGTGAAAAAAGGAAAAGGGCTTGCGGCGGCGCTTCTTATTGCCGTATGGGCAGCAGGCATTACGGCCGGAGAGAATGCATGGGCAATGGATGGGAGAGAACATATAGGAACGGGGACAGAGGAGGAAAATACGTTGTTTGTCATCGTGCGCAACGGCCAAGGACAGAAGCTGCTGATCCGTTATGATGCGGAGTACAAGCTGTCCGAGACATTGAGGCTGGAACTTCCGCTGGAGGATTTTGAAGAGGGGGAGCATTATGAACTGCGGTTAGAGTGTGTCAATAGGGACAGCGGGGCGGCGCAGAGCCGGATACTGCTGTTTGCGCCGCAGGAACAGTAAAGGGGAGCAGGCATATGGACGCAGGCAGCTTTGGCGGTTTCCGTAAATTATGGACGAAAGGGGTTGAACATAACCGCTCATATAGGGTATCATAAGGTTATATATATGCAGGGAGGCGGTCAGGATGCACAGGGAACATACGAAGACAGTACAGATCGGGAACAGGGTAATCGGCGGAGGGAATCCGGTGCTGATACAGTCCATGACAAATACGAGGACGGAGGATGTGGAAGCCACGGTAGCGCAGATTCACAGGCTGGAGGCTGCCGGGTGTGAAATCATACGGTGCACGGTTCCGAATCAGGAAGCGGCGCAGGCCATCGGGGAGATTAAGAAGCAGATAGCAATTCCATTGGTGGCGGATATTCATTTTGACTATAAAATGGCAATTGCGGCAATGGAGAACGGGGCGGATAAGATAAGGATCAATCCCGGCAATATCGGCGGTAAGGAGAAGGTGGCTCAGGTAGTGCAGGCGGCCAGGGAACGGAACATCCCCATAAGGGTAGGGGTGAACAGCGGCTCGCTGGAAAAGGAACTGATAGAAAAGTACGGGGGAGTTACGGCAGCAGGCATTGTGGAGAGTGCATTGGACAAGGTTGGGATGATAGAGGAACTGGGATATGACAATCTTGTGATCAGCATTAAATCCTCGGATGTTTTAATGTGCATTAAAGCACATGAGATATTGGCGGAAAAGACGAATTACCCGCTGCATGTGGGGATTACGGAGTCAGGGACGCTGACCAGCGGAAATATCAAGTCGGGTATTGGGCTGGGGGTTATTTTGTATCAGGGAATCGGAGATACGGTCAGGGTATCGCTGACCGGGGATCCGGCAGAGGAAATTAAGTCTGCCAAGCTGATTCTGCGGACTTTGGGTCTGCGTAAAGGCGGCATAGAGGTGGTATCCTGCCCAACCTGCGGACGGACAAAGATTGATTTGATCGGATTGGCAAACCGGGTAGAAGAAATGGTGGCGGATATTCCGCTGGACATCAAAGTAGCGGTGATGGGATGCGCGGTAAACGGCCCGGGTGAGGCGAAAGAGGCCGACATCGGAATTGCCGGAGGCATCGGGGAAGGACTTCTGATTAAAAAAGGGGAAATTGTGAGGAAAGTACCGGAGCAGGAACTGCTTTCCGTTCTGCGGGAAGAACTGCTCCATTGGTCGTAAAGTCTGCTGTGAACTGCCGCTAGGGACGGTTCCTGCGGAAAGCTGTAGAAAGAAAGTTGGTTGGCCGTGAAAAAATTTTTTGATGTATTTCCTTCGCTTACTTTAGAGGATAAGGCACGGGATTTGTTTGCGCAGGTTGAAGTGGAACGGATTTCCGCCACCAAACGGAAAGACTTCCTCCGCATTTATATTTTGAGCGAAAGGCTGATAGAGAAAGAGCATATACTGAAAGCGGAGGAAACTATGAAAAGGCAGCTGTTTCCCGGTTTTCCCATGGTAATAAAGATATATGAGAAGTATCGTCTTTCTTCCCAGTATAATCCGGAAAAGTTTACGGATCTATACCGGAACAGCATTTTGCTGGAACTGAAGGAATATAGCCCGGTAGAGTACAATGTGTTTAAGCATGCGGATATTTCCTACCCGGAGGAAAACCGGCTGCTGCTTACGATAGAGGATTCGGTTCCGGCCAGAAGCAGGGCGGATGAATTGGTAAGGATTTTGGATAAGATTTATAACGAGAGATGCGGTTTCCGGGTGGATATAGGGGTAGATTATAAAGAAAGCAAAGCAGGGAAGCATAGAGAAGAGGATGATCTGAGGATTGCCAGACAGATAGCGGAAATCAGCGCACGGGCATTCGGAGGCCGGCCGGCGGCGGGAGGGGAGGACGGCATTTCCGGGGCTGTCATGCCCGAAAAGAGCGGCAGCCCGTCCGGTCAGGGAGCGGCCGGCAGCCGTACCGAAAAAGTTCTGTCCGGCATGGCGCCGGGAGGCGGCGGAAAAAGTCCGTCCGGCATGGCATCCGGTGACGGCATCGGAACGGGCGTGTCCGGGAAGGGCGGCGAAAGGGGAACCGGGAAGGGAGAGCAGCCTTTTCCGGCAGCTGCGGCAAAGGGCGGCATGATGAAACAGAACGAATCCGGCGGCAGGGGAGGTTTCCGTGCCGGACGCGGGCAGGATCGGGCGGACTTCAAACGTGCCGTGAAGCGTTCCGATAACCCGGATGTGGTATACGGGCGTGACTTTGACGATGCGGCGATGAATATTGAGGACATTATCGGAGAAATCGGCGAGGTGGTTATACGGGGGAAGATTATCAGTTCCGACAAGCGGGAAATAAAAAACGAGAAAACAATCCTCTTTTTTGATATTACTGATTATACGGATACGCTGACCTTTAAGATTTTTGCCGGCAACGATCAGGTGGCGGAAATTCAGCAGGGGATTTATAAAGGCGCTTTTGTAAAAATAAAGGGAATGGCTGTCATTGACAAGTTTGACAATGAACTGACGATCGGTTCCATTGCCGGAGTTAAAAAAATACCGGATTTCACTACGGCCCGTTCCGATAACAGCGTGAGGAAAAGGGTAGAACTCCACTGTCATACGAAAATGAGCGATATGGACGGGGTGTCGGAAGCAAAAGATATTGTTAAGCGGGCCTATAAATGGGGGCATCCGGCCATTGCCATTACGGATCATGGAGTGGTTCAGTCATTTCCCGACGCCAATCATGTATGGGAGGACTTGTGGAAGGCGGAGAAAGGGAAAAGAAAAGAAGCCGGGGAGGCGGAACCGGATAAACAGGACTTTTTTAAAGTAATCTACGGAATGGAAGCTTATCTTGTGGACGATCTGAAAGAAATCGTGACGGGCGACAGGGGGCAGGATTTCCGAAGTGCTTTCGTGGTATTCGACATTGAAACAACCGGATTTTCACCCGTAAACAACCGGATTATTGAAATCGGCGCAGTAAAAGTGGCGGACGGGGAGATTAAGGGCAGGTATTCCGCCTTTGTGAATCCGGAAGTGCCGATTCCTTTTGAAATAGAGAAACTGACGGGAATCAATGACGAGATGGTGATGGATGCGGCTAAGATTGAGGCTGTACTGCCGGAATTTCTGGAGTTCTGTCAGGATGCCGTGCTGGTAGCGCACAATGCCAATTTTGATATGAGTTTCATTATGGAGAATGCGGCAAGGCTGGGCATGCAGAGGGCATTTACTTATGTGGACACGGTGGGGATTGCCAGAGTGCTGCTGCCTCATCAGGCGAAGCACACCTTGGATGCGGTGGCGAAGACTTTGGGCGTTTCGCTGGAGAATCATCACCGTGCCGTGGATGATGCGGAGGCAACGGCAGAGATTTTCCTGAAGTTTATCCCCATGCTGAAAGAGAAGGGAGCGGATACGCTGAAAAAAGTGAATGCTTTAGGCGATTCCAATCCGGACATTGTGAAGAAGCTGCCGTCTTACCATGCAATTATTCTGGCAAAAAACGATACGGGAAGGGTAAACTTATACCGTCTTGTGTCCGAGTCCCATCTGACTTATTTCAGCAAAAGGCCGAGAGTGCCGAAGAGCCTGCTGATAAAATGCCGGGAGGGCCTGATTTTGGGGAGTGCCTGTGAAGCGGGAGAACTGTACCGCGCACTTCTGGAAGGGAAGCCGGATGCGGAAATTGCCCGATTGGTAAATTTTTATGACTATTTGGAAATTCAGCCTACCGGCAACAATAAATTCATGATTGCATCCGAGAAGATACCGGATGTCAATTCCTTGGAAGACATTGAAAATATAAACAGGAGAATCGTGGAATTGGGGGAGCAGTTCCGCAAACCGGTAGTCGCTACCTGCGATGTGCATTTTCTGGATCCGGAAGATGAGGTATACCGAAGGATCATTATGGCAGGTAAAGGGTTTGCGGATTCGGACAATCAGGCACCGCTGTATCTGCGTACTACCGAGGAGATGCTGGAGGAATTTGCTTATCTGGGCAGCGATAAGGCGGAAGAGGTGGTCATTACCAATACAAATCTGATTGCGGACATGGTGGAAACTATGGCGCCGGTGCGTCCGGATAAATGTGCGCCGGTCATTCCCGACAGCGATAAGACATTGACGGATATCTGTTATAACAAAGCGCATGAAATTTACGGGGAAGAACTGCCGGAGATTGTGGAGGCACGGCTGAAGCGGGAACTGCATTCCATCATTACCAACGGGTTTGCGGTCATGTATATCATTGCCCAGAAACTGGTATGGAAGTCGGTGGAGGACGGTTATCTGGTGGGTTCCCGCGGTTCCGTAGGTTCCTCTTTTGTGGCGACGATGGCGGGGATTACGGAAGTAAACCCGTTAAGCCCTCACTATTATTGCAGCAAATGCCATTACAGTGATTTCGATTCCGAAGAGGTGAAAGCTTATGGCGGCCGGGCGGGCTGCGATATGCCGGATAAGATTTGCCCGGTCTGCGGTGCGCCGCTGAAGAAGGACGGTTTTGACATCCCGTTTGAGACTTTTTTGGGATTTAAGGGAGATAAGGAGCCGGATATTGACCTGAATTTCTCCGGAGAGTATCAAAGTAAGGCACATAAATATACGGAAGTGATTTTCGGAGCCGGGCAGACTTACCGGGCCGGGACAATCGGCACGCTGGCGGATAAGACGGCGTTCGGCTATGTGAAGAGATACTATGAGGAACGGGGAAAGCATAAACGGACTTGCGAGATTAACCGGATTGTGACGGGCTGTACCGGTATCCGGAGGAGCACGGGACAGCATCCGGGCGGCATAATCGTGCTGCCTCTTGGGGAAGACATTAACTCTTTTACGCCGGTGCAGCATCCCGCCAACGATATGTCCACGGATATTGTGACGACACATTTTGACTACCATTCCATTGACCATAACCTGCTGAAGCTGGATATCTTAGGGCATGATGATCCCACCATGATCCGTATGCTGCAGGATTTGACGGGGATTGACCCGGTTACCATTCCGTTGGATGACAGACAAGTCATGTCGCTGTTTAAGAATACGGAGGCGCTGGGCATTATGCCGGAGCAGATCGGGGGATGTAAGCTGGGTGCATTGGGCATCCCGGAGTTCGGCACGGAATTTGCCATGCAGATGCTGATTGACACGAAGCCCCAGGCTTTTTCCGATTTGGTCCGGATTGCCGGGTTGGCTCATGGAACGGATGTATGGCTGGGCAATGCGCAGACGTTGATTCAGGAAGGGACGGCGACTATTTCCACGGCAATTTGTACCCGGGACGATATTATGGTATACTTAATCGGAATGGGAGTGGAGAGTTCCCTGGCGTTTACCATAATGGAAAGCGTCCGTAAGGGCAAGGGGCTGAAACCGGAGATGGAAGAGGCCATGAAAGCGGCGGATGTGCCGGATTGGTATATTTGGTCCTGCAAAAAGATTAAATATATGTTTCCGAAAGCCCATGCGGCGGCATATGTCATGATGGCATGGCGCATTGCTTACTGCAAAATCAATTATCCGCTGGCTTTCTATGCCGCATTTTTCAGTATCCGTGCCTCGGCTTTTTCTTATGAACTGATGTGTCAGGGCAAGGAGCATCTGGAGAAAGTCATGGCAGACTATAAGCAGAGAATGGATACTCTCTCCAAGAAGGAGCAGGATTCGTACCGTGACATGAAGCTGGTACAGGAAATGTATGCCAGAGGCTTTGAATTTGTGCCCATCGATATCTTTTCCGCGCAGTCCAGACTATTCCAGATTGTGGAAGGGAAACTGATGCCGTCGCTGAACAGTATCGACGGACTGGGGGAAAAAGCGGCGGATTCCATAGTGGAAGCGGCCAAGGACGGGGCTTTTCTATCCAAGGATGACTTCCGCGAAAGGGCGAAGGTGTCTAAGACAATTGTGGACTTAATGAGCACATTGAATCTTCTTGGAAATTTACCTGAGTCAAATCAGATAAGTTTATTTGATTTTGTGTCATAAGTATAGTATAATAGAATGAATTCTATTTTAAGCGTGGAGGGTACATATGTTTAATCAGATTTTTGGTAGATTTCTTTTGGAACAAAAGTTGATTTCTTCTGAGCAGTGGACAGAAATACAAGAAGACCAGAAAAAGACAAGAGTGAAACTGGGTCTGATTGCTGTCAGCGAAAAACTGCTCTCACAGGAACAGGCTGATAAAATCAATAGGAAACAGGCACTGGAGGATAAGCGGTTTGGCGATATTGCGGTAGAGATGGGGTTTCTGACTGAGAGTCAGGTAGGGCGGCTTCTGAAGCTGCAGGGCAATCCATATCTGTCCTTTGTTCAGGCAGCAACGGAATTGGGCATTATGACGATTGCGGAAGTGGAAGCTGCCATGAATTTATATCAGCAGGCCAACGGTTTCACGAATACGGATATGGAGGATTTCAGAAGCGGGGATGTGGACCGTATGATACCGCTTTATGTCAGAAGTTCCAAGCCGATTTCAGCCGGATTGGTAGGTGTCATGATCCGTACGATGATTCGTCTTATTGACAGCGATATCTTAGTGGAAGCTTCTTATACGGCGGACAGCTTGGAATTCCAGAATCTTGCCATGCAGGAAGTGGAAGGGGAACATTCCATTCTGCTTGGGCTTGCCGGAGAGGGAAACAATCTTCTTGCCGTGGCGGAGACTTTCGGCAGGGAAGAGTTCGGAAGCATGGATTTATTTGCATTTGACTCTGTCTGTGAGTTTATTAACTGTGTCAACGGGCTGTATGCATCGGAACTGAGCCTGCGGAATGTTCAGGTGGATATGGTTCCCCCCACATTTTATCAGGGCGGGCGTGTGACGGTAGAGGACAAATTGCTTATCGTTCCGATTTATGTTCAGGGCCGTAAAATCCGTATTGTGATTGCAGCGGACACCGACGTTAAGATTGAAGTATAATATGTGGAAGCGGAGGAGGATTAGGTTATGGCTAGAGTATTGATTGTAGATGATTCCAGAACATCACGCAGGATGTTGAAACAGGTATTGACGGAAGCCGGGTATGAAATTGCGGGAGAGGCGGCAAACGGAGAAGAGGGAGTGCTGATGTACAGGGAACTGAAGCCGGATGCCGTCACAATGGATATTACTATGCCGGTAATGAACGGATTGGAAGCTCTGATCTGTATTAAGAAGGAAGATGACGATGCAAAAGTCATTATGGTAACGGCGGCAGGGCAGAAAGAGAAGATGGTGACGGCAATCAAGGAAGGGGCGGATGATTTTATTGCGAAGCCTTTTGAGCCGGAACAGGTAGTGGATGCCCTGAATTATGTCCTGCGGGATAAAAATAAAAAAAATGAAGAAAATTAAAAAAAGGGCTTGCATTATTTGGCATTTTGTTATAGAATAAACAAGTCGGCAAATGAATGGGAGATAAGAACTGACTTATTCATTTGCGAATGTGGCTCGTTGGTCAAGCGGTCAAGACGCCGCCCTCTCACGGCGGAAACAGGGGTTCGATTCCCCTACGAGCTGTTGACTGTTTTTAAAACAGCCCAACCCTAAAGAATGCTGGAAACCCTGATATTAAGTGGTTTGTGGCATTTTTTATTTGCTGAAAAAGGGAAATATGTAATATGTAGCTTCCGCCAAATAAAAAAGTGCAAAGCCCTTGATCATTCAATAGACTTTACACCCTTTTGGCTATTGGCTCTGTGGTTGTGATTACTAATCCTCAAGTGTTTGTTGTAGATTGTCTGCTACTTTTTGTAACTTTTCCTTTTCTTTGCTGTCTGCCATAGTTTCAATAACTTCTTTTATATCATCAAGTATAAATCTTATGAAACCATTAAATTGTTTATCAGTCAATCCCATATCTGTTACCATCCTTCCACCGCCTTTTTGATTGATAGTATTTACTAATAGTATGGATTGCTACTTGCTTTCCGGCAGATGTGCGTTACAATTTGTGGGAGATTTGTGCCAAAGGAAGGGCTGAAGGATGGTTTCCAAGTATTGTAACAGTTCAGCCTGAATGTAATGTGGGGAGGCGGACGCCCGTGCGCGAGTTTTTTTAGTGGCCGGCAGCAGCGGAACTGC
>CAJUIM010000014.1 GCA_910586275.1 uncultured Lachnospiraceae bacterium
GCAAACGCAGCGGTACTAAGGCACTAAAATACAGTGCCTAAGTGCCGGCGTTTTTTCACTTGACATCCTTTCGGAAAGCCTTTATAATGAACATTGTTCACTTTCAACCAATTGACACCGACGCCTTTTATCTGTAACTGTTTCTGCATCTCAGGCAGAAACATACGGGCAGCGAATATCGTTTTGCAAATGACAGGAAAGGAGGGAATCACATGAATACTGTCATTACATCCAAAGAGGCCATTTTAGACGTAAGCCGGCGGCTTATCCGGGAGCAAGGCTGGTCTGCCGTCAGCATCCGTAACGTCGCCGCTGCATGCAATGTTTCCATAGGTTCCATCTACAACTATTTTAGCTCCAAAGCCGATCTGACGGCAGCAGCCGTGGAAAGCATATGGAAGGATATCTTTCATTTTCCGGATCAGGAAGCGGATTTCTCGGATTTTTCCGACTGCGTGAATTGGATTTACCGCTGCATGGAAAAAGGAGCGGAACAATACCCCGGGTTTTTTACCCTGCATTCCATGAATTTTTTAGGGGACGAAAAACCGGAAGGGCAGAAACGGATGGCACAATCCTGGGAGCATATCCAAAATATGCTCCTTACGGTCCTGCTCCGGGACAAAAACATCCGCCCCGAAGCTTTCCATGAGCCATTGACTCCGCAAAGATTTACAGACATTATATTTTCCCTGATAATTTCGGCACTGATACGGCAAAATTATGACAGCAGTGCCATACTGGAATTAATCAGACGAACCATTTACTGAATCGGCGTCTTATCCCCAATGTAATGAAATACAGCCGCCGTGGGCTGACAGCAATACCGCTTGGTTACATTGGCTTTATCCGCGCCACACATTAAGGAGGTAATTATGCAAGCTATCGTAGAAACATTATTTGATACCGTTTATCTAACCACAGTCATCCTTCTGGGAATACGGATGATTGTAAAATGCAACGGCAGGAAGCAGTACCGCCTGTTCGGCATTATGGCCATTGTGCTGGGATTGGGCGATTCTTTTCATCTGGTTCCCCGGGCCGTGGCCTTATGCACCACCGGATTGGAAAATTTCACCTTTGCCCTTGGCCTGGGGAAACTGATTACTTCCGTTACAATGACCGTCTTCTATATCCTTTTATATTATGTATGGAGAGTCCGGTATCAGATCAGCGGAAGAAAGGGATTGACTGCTTCAGTCTATTTCCTTTCCGCACTCCGCATCCTGTTATGCCTGTTCCCGCAAAACGGCTGGCTGCGCGCCAATCCTCCGTTAAGCTGGGGCATTTACCGCAACATTCCCTTCGCACTGCTTGGCTTACTGGTTATCGTCCTTTTTTACCGGGATGCCGGACAGCAGAAGGATCCCGCCTTCCGGTGGATGTGGCTGACCATTGTGCTCAGTTTCGGCTTCTACATCCCGGTAGTGCTATGGGCCGACACCATTCCTATGCTGGGCATGCTGATGATTCCGAAAACCTGTGCCTATGTCTGGACCGTGCTCATCGGCTACCGTGCCATGACGCATGAAACCATATAAAGATCCATACACTTAAGCTGCAGCCCATCGTCACAATTTGCGTGAGATTTGTGCCAAAGGAAGGACGCATAACGGTCTATGTAACCTGAATTTGACGCAAATCTCATGCAGGAGTTATTCAAAAAATATTCTCACCGTAGGCCCGCCGCTGCTCCCTTCCAATACCGCAGTGGCATCCGCCTCCCCAATCCATGCAAGTGCCCGGCTGTCTGTCTCAATCTTTGGTTTCCACTCCCCGGATACCCTTTGATTTACAATATGGATGCGGCAGTTCTTCCCTTCTTTGTCAACACCCTCCAACGTATAGTCCGCACGGATGCTTATGGTGCCGTCCTCAAAATGCTTCTGCGTATCGCAGCCACCGGGCAGTACCGTCCCACGGAAAAATTCCGTGTCACAATAACCCGTAAAATAAATGCGCACTTCCTTATAATCCGTCTTTCCCTCTTCTTCCGTACGCGTAATGATAATAGGAACGGTAAGCACCTCCCTGCGCCCCAACAGGAACTGCCGGACGGAATCCACTATGCTTTCCCGCATCCAGTCGTCCACGCCATGTCCCATTTCCCGTATTAGCTGAAGACGGCACTGCCCCGGCCTATAACTTTCCTTTGCCCGGACGGCATAGGAATAATTGACCACCGTATCGTCCATGCCCTGCAGAATCAATACCGGGCCCTCATAAGCCTCCAGTTCCAGAAATGCATCCATCCCCACGGCTTCCTCATGAAATTTCTTCCCCAGCGAAACCACATGGCAGTCTATAATGTCAGGCACATGTTCCACATCATAGTCCGCCCCTCCCATGCACCCGCGCCTTGCATGATCCGGAATGCACAATGCCGGATATACCATGATTAATTTGCTGATTTCTTTTCCGCATCTGGCAGCGGCCAAACCGGAAACCATGCCTCCTTGGCTGCATCCCATAAGAATAAGATTCCTGCTGTCCACATAAGCCAGCCCCGCCACATAATCCTTCACCGCAATCAGATCTTCCACTTCCGTGCCGATTGTAGCATCCGTAGTACTCCCCTCGCTTTTCCGCCCTTCCTCCGTCAGGTCGCAGCTTCCGCCGCAGAAACTGAAACAGAATGCGGCATAGCCAAGCTTCGCAAATTCCCGGCAATAGCTTTCTTCGCTGGTATAGTCCCCCGTAAAACCATGGCTCACAATAATGGCCGGATATCTCCTGCCTTCCTCATGTCCGCCCGGAAGATACTGCATCCCCCGGATACGCAGGCCTCCCCGCATGCAGAAAAACGGCTCCGCATTATAATATTCCACCTTTTCCTTCTTTTCCATAGGTTCCTTCCTTTCCATCATTTCTTCCTTTTCCATCTTTTCCTTTCTTATATCCTTCCGTTCATAACCTGTCTCCTGTCTCCTCCTACCTCCCATCTGCTCCTGTCATCCCATCCCCCATCTGCTCCCGTCATCCCATCCCCGTCTGTCCCTGTCATCCCATCCCCTGTCATCCCATCCCCTGTCTGCTCCCGTCATCCCATCCCCTGTCTGTCCCTGTCACCCCATCCCCCTGTCTGCACATGCCCTGACTCCTCTCTGTCCTATGATCCTATCTCATGGCTTCTCCTACATTATCTCTCCGCTGCTCTCTATAAGCTTTTGAATGCATGACAAAATTCATGAGATGAGCAACCGCCTCTTTCATTTCATCTAAAGTAACCCTGTTTTCTTTATACCCTTCCAGAACTTGACGGATTACCGGAGGCCCTCCCGGCATCACCACATCATTTCCGGCGGCAACCGCATCCGCGCCATCCACCACGACATCCATATCGCCCCAGTCAGTGACCACTACCCCCTCATATCCCCATTCTTTCCGGAGAATTTCCGTACAGAGGATTTTGTTCCCCCCTGCGAACACTCCGTTGATTTTATTGAAGGAAGTCATGACAGTACGCGGCTTTGCTTTCGTAACAACCATTTCAAAAGGTTTCAGATAGATCTCTCTCACAGCCCTTGCCTCTGCAATGGAATCTACGGCATCATAATTCTTCCGTTTACTCCCCCGCCGGTATGTTTCCTGCTCGTTCAGGGCAAAATGTTTCGGACAGACGGTCACCTCATTATTGTCCATTGCGCCTTTAGCAATCTGTACCCCACATGTTCCTGTCCAGAACGGATCTTCCGAAAAATATTCAAAGACACGCCCTCCAATAGGATTTCTTACAATATTCATGCCGGGAGCCAGCCAACTGTCCGCTCCCTGCATTTCTGCCTCATAGCCGCAGGCACTTCCGAATTCATACAGCAATTCTTTATTAAATGTACAGCTTAGCATCATACCCGTGGGCCATGCCGTCTTTCCCACGCTTGCAGGACCGTCCTTATAGCTTGCGGAAAAAATACCGTATTTCTTTAACGCCGGGCTCATATATCCCGGAAATGCATTTCTGTCAGAACCATATGCAATATCCGTGCCGTCTTCATATTGAATAGTGCTGGGTACTTCCTTTCCCAACCCGCCAAAGGGAAGTCCCGGGCCGAAACCGTTGCAGAGCACTGCCAGTTCCTCCGCCGTCATCTGATTCAGAAACATCTCCATGGAAACGCGTCCCGCACACACATCCTGCAGCATAGACTCCTTGGCAGGAACCGAGAAATCATACCTCTTGTAAGACGGCTGTTCCGTCTGTATATCCGATGCGCAAAACTGCAGCCGCACTATCTCCCCTTCCTTTTCCACGGCGCGTGGGATTTCTTGTCTCAGGAAGTCAATTTTTCCCTTATTGGAAGGATGCAGCCCTATATCTGCGCTTAACCTCCGGATCAGAATTTCCTCCTCTGACATTACATCAGCAATGCAGACCGTATCCTGCGAACTTGTTCCCAGAAGAATGCTGTATACTCCTTTTTCCAAAATCCAAGCGTTTCTGTCTTCGTCAAAGGATGCCAGTTCCTGCAATTCCACAGCCAGTGCTATTTCTTCCTTTTCTCCCGGCTGCAGCAGGCTTGTTTTTTCCGCTGCCTTAAGTTCCTGATATGGGTGTTCCAGAGAGCCGGAAGGTGCATGGACATACATCTGCAGAACCTCTTTCCCCTTATATTCCGCCGATTTATTCTCTACCGCTGCACGAACAGTCAGCCGCCCATCTTCTATCTGTGCACCGACACATTCCCACGAAAACTCCGCATAGGACAGCCCGTATCCGAAAGGAAACATCACCTCTTTCTGAAAGGAGTCAAAATAACGGTAACCCACATAGATGCCCTCCTGATAAACCGTCACCGGACTTTTCCCGAATCCCCGACTGCCGTTCTCTTCCGCAGAAAGTCCGTAAGAGCCATAAGTCAATATACTATCTTCCGCCTCTTTGTTATAACTAAAATGTCCGGCCGACGGATAATCTTCATAGCTTTTTGCCAAAGTCTGTGCCAGTTTTCCGGAAGGAGTGACTTTTCCGGTCAAAATATCCGCCAACGCCCCCATCCCCTGCTCCCCACAGGCTCCTTCCAGCAATACTGCCTGTATTTGCCGGTATTGACTTATCCAGTCAACATCTACCGGCCCGTTGACATTCAGCACAACAATGACCTTTGAAAAATTTCCGGCCGCTTTCCTGACCAGTTCCGTTTCGGATGCAAGAAGGTAATAATCATCCGACACTCGGCGGTCGCACTCTTCCCCTCCCGCCGCACGGCCAAGGATGCAGACTGCCGTATCCGTCCAAGCCGCAGCCTCCTTCCACAGTTTCTCCTCCGGCAGGGGTTCCTCCTGCGGACAGTTATATTTGCCGAAAAACTCATAAATAATGCCGCTGTTCACAAGTCCTTCAAAATCCATATTTCCCGAATCAGGCCTGCCCTCTTCGTCCGCCCTCTCCTGTTCTGCAATCCCCTTATAAAAGGCTTCCATGCCCGGTTCTAAAAACAGCCCCGCTTTTCTGAATTCCTCCGCTGCCTGCAGAACATTCTCACTGAGAGACGCGCCGGAACCGCCTCCTCCAATCACTGCCGCATTCTGTGTCCTGCCAAGAAGTGCTATCTTTTTCTCCGTCAAGGGCAGACACTCTTCCTCATTCTTCAGCAAAACGATAGCTTCCGCCGCCAGTTCCCTTGCCAAAGATATACGCCTGCCATCGCTTTCATATTTCCGCATATTGCTCCTCCCGCCTTCCTATTCCGCACTTATCCGAATCTTTTCCGTTTTGTTTTTCGTTTTTACGCCTGCATTTCCCGCTTTCTTAATATTAGTTCATTTTCCGCCCCCATGCAAGGCCTTCCTGCATCCGCACATGGAAATCAATTTTTGGTCTTATGCCTGCGCCGAGGTTTCCGTTAAACGGATAGGGACAGCCGGCACCGTCCGGCAAGGAATCCGGTGTGCATGCAGATAAAAATGTGCATGCAGATAGAGATATGCATGCAGAAACGGCCATTTTTCAGAGCATAGAAAAAATGGCTGGTAAAAATCTGTTTTAATTTCAGACAAAATGTTATATAATACATGCAATATCATATAGGATTTCATCAGCACTTTGCCGAAAAGGGGAATCCTGATCTTCCGAAAACAAAAACAGATAGGAGAAAACCATATGAAACAAGGATTTTTAGAACAATTATCAAGTCAGGCAAATAAGAGAAACCGGAAAATATTTACCGTTTTGCTTTTTCTATTTATCGGCATTTTGGCTTTCATCGGTTTTGCAGTAAAAGATTCCATTGACTTAAGCGATGTCACAACCATAAAATTTGTGATAGGCTTTTCCGTTGTTGTCCTATTTTTTTTCCTTTCCATATCCTATGTTTTATTTTACACCAGCCGAACAGCGGTAAACGGAAAAAACCTGATATTGCCATTCAATGAAGACACAAAAGAAGCGGTTGGGAAAATCATTGACCGGGAAGCTGCAGAGGGCAAAACTCAGGCAGACGAATATATCGAAACATTTTCCGACGGAAAGCAACCCCATGGAGACAGAATCCTCCTTCTGCCCTCTTACTTGCTGATCTGTAACGGAATGGCCCGGGTTACGGCAATTCCCAGAGATAAAATATACTGGCTCTGCGCCCAGACAGCGCGTAAAGGATATTCCTTTATTGTACGTCTGGTCATATTTACGGAAAAGAAAACTTTTTATGTGGAAGGAAGCGATATTCCTCATCTGGAAAAAATAGCCGAAAAGCTGTATCAGTACATACCCAATGTTTTCAGCGATTACGACCCATTTGACTTATCTTATAAACTGGACAGCCTCTTTGATAAGAACAGGGAGGAATTTCTAAAATTTTATAAGGAAGAAAAGTCGAAGAAGCAGAAGTCAGGCAGCACCATGCCAATAAGTTAAGCAGCTGCCCACTGCTTAACTTACCGGTCATGTTTTAATACGGCAATACATTTCTCTTCAGTCCGGAATAAGCCAATAGAATATAGACCGCATAAATAAACAGAAAAACTCCCAATGCCGCTCCGGCAATGGCAAAAGGATGACGGATTCCTACCATAATGCCGGGTTCCGTAGCACGGGCCATTCTTATGATGCATGGCAGGCCAATCAGTATGGGAGGCACTGCGGGCATTGCATAATAGATGGCAAACTGCCTGCGCAGCACTTCTTCCATCTCCCGCCGATCCATGCCCAATTTCCGAAGCAGGCTGAACTGACACCGATAGCGGTCCGTCTCACTAAGCTGCTGGACAGTCAATATCGTGGCGGCCGCCATAGTCAGCACCAGTGCCAGATAATACAACGGAAACACGGTCAGCACCGTGGAATATGCAAGTTCCTTTTCTACCTGTGCCTTGGCATATAATGAAATGAAATTCCCGTCCAGCCACCAAATATCACTGGTCATATCTTCCATGGCACGGTACTGCGCCTCGCTGATCGGTTCTTTTGTCATGGCAGCATAGATCTTATGGCTGACAGGACAAGTCTGCACTGCATCATCCGGCACCACCAGCACAAATCCATAGCCGTTGCTCTGCCCGTCAGACTGTAAGAACGGTTCCGTATAAACCCCTCCCGGCATAAGTTCCCGCCCTCCCACGGCAATTGGCTGATTCCACTTACGAGCCACGTCCGCCACATAGGTCTGGCAATGAATCAGGTACTCCCCTTCCCCGGACGTGACCGCCGGATATCCCAACATTTCCCGGAGAGCATCATAATCGCTGCGCCGCATCAGGATATCATAATCATAGTAACGGTAATATTCCATATTAGCCCTAATTTCTTCTGTAAATTCGTCCGTCTCGCGCTGATAAACCGCATATTCCAGAAAATTTTCCACCGGGATATTGTCCCCGATATATTCCAGAATACGGTTTATCCACACCGTCTCTTCCTCATTCATCTCCTCCCCGAACCCAAGGAACAAATCAAAGCAGCCGGTTTCCGCCGCCCTGCCAGCCAAAATGGCCCTAATCACCATCCCTGCCCCTTCCGATATAAACGTAGCGGTAAAAAGCAAGGCTATCGTTGCCATAGCTATCCCCATCGTTGCCAATTTTGCAGTAAGAGTACGGAAAATCATCAATGCGGACCCGCGGTATTTCCGAGCAGGATATCTGTCAAAATAAGCGGGGACACCGGACGCAAAACTCAGGAAAAAGCCGAAAAGGAAGAGGATAATGCATCCAGCCCCTATGATCCCGAATATCATTCCCCCTCCTATCAGAAGAAATGTCCCCACCGCCCCCAACACAAAAGAACAGGCAAAAATATTCCGCCGTTTCCTGCTTGTGCGGATGACCGTCTCTTCATTGAGCCGTTCATAATAGACAAGGTCATAAATCTTCATGACACTCAGCCGTCTCCTGCTTCTCCACTGCGCAAACAGATAAATCAGCATAAAATAAAGAAGCGTCAGCCCTAATGCCCGCACGGAAAAGGCAAATGAAAAAGAATAGCCCACCCCGAACAAGGCAAGAATAACTGCCCGAAACGCCTGAAAAAGAAAGTTACCCAACACAAGCCCCAATGTAAGGGCACATCCTCCCACCACCATATTTTCCAGAAAAAAGAGCCTTGCCACCTGCCTGTTCTCCAGCCCGGACAGAATATAGATCCCGAACTCCCGGCTGCGCCTTACCAACATAAAATTATTCATATATGAAACCAGCCATCCCATTATGCCGATTACCACTATGCTGGCCAGCACAATAACTACCGGCAGCATTTCAAGCGTTTCGGAGAGAGTCTTTATCTCTTCCGAAAAAACCAGCCCGTTACAGGCATAAATCAAAGCCGTCACCGTCACTACCGTAACAAAATATACCAGATAATCTCTGGCCTGCCTTCTTGCATTCCTAAGGGAAAGTTTAAAATACATCGCTGATATCACCTCCCAGCAAAGCCAGCACATCCAATATTTCATGATAAAATACATGCCTGCTCCGTTCCCCCCGAAGCAGTTCATTGAACAGCCTCCCGTCTTTCAGAAACAGCACACGCCCCGCATAGCTGGCACTGTATGCATCATGTGTCACCATCAGGATGGTGGATTTCATTTCTTGGTTCATCCGCACCATAATCTCCAACAGATTTTTCGAGGCTTTCGAATCCAATGCCCCGGTGGGTTCATCGGCCAATAGCAGCGACTGCCCTGCCACCATGGCTCTGGCGCAGGCTGCCCTCTGCTTCTGCCCTCCCGAAATCTGATAGGGAAATTTAGCCAAAATATCTTCAATGCCCAATCTCTGCGCCGCTTCCTCCACCCGATGCTTCACCTCCCCGGAGTCCACATGGTTTAACACCAATGCCAGCCCGATATTTTCCTCCACAGTCAATGTATCCAGCAAATTAAAGTCCTGAAACACAAACCCCAGCCTCTCCCGCCGGAACCGTGCCAGTCCGCTGGCCGGCAGTTCCGCAATATTTTCACCGTCCAACAGGATATCCCCCGCACTTACCGTATCAATGGTAGAAATGCAATTAAGCAATGTGGTCTTCCCACTGCCGGAGGCTCCCATCATGGCAATGAACTCTCCGTCTGCCACATCAAAACTGACACGGTCCAATGCTTTCGTCACATTATTCGTGCTACCATAATATTTTTCGATATTTCTTACCTGCAGCATATCTCCCTCCCAGTATGATTGTTTCATAAAAATAAATCGGAAACGGCAAATCAGCTTGTCGTTTCCTATAGAATATACCATAAGCATCCACTATTGTATTGCATTCCTATCGTTTTCGGTTACATTTTTGTAAGATTAGAGGCTTCCCAAAGCTGTCTGCCAGTTACTCTTCCCCTTCTGCCTCCATAGATTCCGCAGACTCCTGCGAAAACTCTCCATACCCGCTCCGGGCAGGAAAAGTCAGCACTGCCGTTGTCCCTTTCCCCGCCTCCGATGTAATCCCAAGTTCTATTTCCAGACAGTCCGCCAGCCTACGGCAAAGATAAAGCCCCATTCCCGTGGCCCCTCCCCTTGCACGTCCGTTGCTCCCCGTGAATCCTCTGTCAAATACGCGAGGCAGTTCATGGGACGGAATGCCGATTCCGTTGTCATGCACCGTCAGCCGCACCTGTTTTCCAAGCTGTCTGGCCGATATTGTAAGAACCGGCTCCACAGCCCGGTAACGGACCGCATTTTGAAGCAGCTGTCCCAACATAAAAGAAACCCATTTGCTGTCTGTATAGACTGTCTGTGACAGATTTTCCGTTTCCACCTTCATGCCGCTCTGCATCAGCAAAACCCGGTGACCGTTCAGTGCCTGTGCCACGATTTCCGCCAAATCAGCCCGAGACGCAAGGAAATCTTTCTCCGGGCTTTCCAGTCTGGCATAAAACAAGGCCCTCTCCACATGAGCCTCTATCTGTGCCAATTCCTGCGCAAGCTTCCCCCGTATGTCCGGGGCTGCTTTACGGCAGATCAGCCCCGCCGCCGTAATAGGCGCTTTCATTTCATGTACCCAGCTTTCCACATATTCCCGGTACTCTCTCTGCGCTGCACGGGCATCGGAAACTTCCCCAATCATAGCCCTCCCCGCCCTTGCGGACAATTCCGCCAGCCTACGCTCATAAATCCCCCTTGCTTTTGGAATACATTCGGCAAACAGATATTTTTTATCCAAGCCTTCCATAATCGCTTCCAATTCCTCCAGCCTGGCACGCTGCCGGATAAAGTCATATCCCTGCATGCCCGCCCAGCAAAAACCTAAGAACAACAGCAAAAGCAGTATAATCCCGTCCTCCGTCCCTGTCAGCCGCAGGAAAACCGCCGCCGTCAATGTGAAAACCGTCTGAAAGATAAGCCTTCCAAGACGGTCCGATAAAAATTCCCTGATAGTCATAACTGATACCCCATTCCTCTGCGTGTCTTTATCAGTTCCGGCAAGCCCAACTCTGCCAGCTTTCCCCTAAGTCTGGTCACATTCACACTGAGCGTATTATCATCAATATATATCTTACTGTCCCATAATACCTCTATCAAATCCGCCCGTGAGACAATCTCCCCCGCATGTTCCATTAGGCAGGCCAGTATCCGCAATTCATTTCTCGTCAATGCCGCCGTCCCGGCCGCCGAAGAAACAGTGCCCTTCGCCAAATTAAGGCGCAGTCCCCCGGCCACCACCATATCCGGCTCTGATGCCCCCGCTTTTCTGCGCAGCACGGATTTAATCCGCGCCAAGAGCACAGGGACGCTGTACGGCTTTGTTATATAGTCATCCCCGCCCAGACTCAGCGCACGCACCTCATCCAGTCCCGAATCCCGGCCGGTGACAAAAATAACAGGCACATCCATAGTTTTCTGCAGATCTGCACACACGGAAAACCCGTCCCTTCCGGGGATGCCAATATCCAGCAAAATAAGATCCGGGCGTTCCTGCTCTGCCAACCTGCGGATATCCGTGAAATCCATAACAGGCAAGGGACAATATCCTTCATTTTTCAATAAAAGCGCCAGTTCTTCACGCGTAGAGCAGTCGTCTTCAATTATCATAATCTGCTTCATATCACATAGCCCCTTCCCCTTGTCCTCACCCTGCGGCAGTCCGGCTACCTTACCGTTACGGCATCACTCAGCATCCTTACCGTAGCATATGCCTATTCTACCCCCAATTCCTTCAAAGCAGCTGCCGCACTGTCCTTATCCGTAAAATGTATCGTCTTTATCCCAAACTCCGCCGCGGCGGCAAGGTTGCTTTCCAAATCGTCCAAAAAGACACATTCCTGCGGCACAAGGTGGTAACGTTCCAGCAGGCGCCTGTAAATCTCCGGTTCCGGTTTAATGGTCTTTTCCTGATAAGACAGTATCCCTCCGTCCACATAGTCCAGAAATCCCAGCACATCTTTACAGTCATGATGCGCCCGATGGGCAAAATTGGACAGCACCAACACCTGATAGCCTTTCTGCTTCAGTTCCTTCACCCACGGTATGGCATAATCATACTTTACCAGCATGCCGTCAATATTTCCCAGAGACTCCCTAAGTTCTTTTTCTATCCCGGGATCATTCCGCACAAATTCATCCAATACCTCATCATCCGTCAGCATCCCCCTGTCATACTCCGACCATGCTTTGCTCTCCACGGTAGCCTTTGCAATCCTTGCAAGCACCTCCTTGGAATAACCGAATTTTCGGAAATATGCTTTCCATTCAAATCCGGCAAGCACATTGCCGATATCAAAAATAATTGTCTTAATCATTCACTTTATCCTTTCTGCATTATATTCCAAACAGTCTCCAAAAACGGCTGCCAAATTCTGTCCGCTTCATTGGCCGCCCGCAGGAATCATCATTCCGCAGCACTGTCCTCTCCTATAGAAATCAGTTCCAGCAATTTCCTCCCTGCCGCCGATAAAGGGTTTCTGCTGTCCGTCACCAAGCAGAATGTCCGCCGCGGTATAATTTTATTGAACCTTAGTTCAAACAATTTGCCGGATTCCAATGCCTCTGCCGCAAAGTCTTTCACCACGCATCCTACTCCAAGGTTGCGGAGGGCGAACTGCACAATCATGCCGCTGGTGGCCAGTTCAAACTCCGGACGCATCTCCACACCGTTATTTATAAGGAAAGCATCCATATATCGCCTTGTGCTCGTATTCTTTTCCAAAGAAATCAAGGGCAGTTTCTCCAGTTCCTGCAAATCCAGCATCTTATTCTTATATGCCATGAATTTCAGCCCGGCCACAAAGACATCCTCAATCTCCCGTACTTTCACAGCCCGGATTCCTGCCGTCTCCTCAAAAGGCGTACTCACCACGCCAAAGTCAATCATCCCTGCCCGCAGTGACCGGATCGTCTCCGGAGTAGGTGCATTGGACACCGTAACCCGTATCTTCGGGTATTTCTCATGAAATTGTTCCAAATAAGGGAGCAGATAAAACCGCAGTGTCATGTCACTGGCACCGATATGCAATTCCCCAAGTTCCAAATCCAGCATCTGTGCCAGCTTTTTCTCCCCCTGTTCTATCTGCCCATAGCCTTCGGCCACATAAGAGAACAGCAATTCCCCTTCCGCCGTCAGCTTAACGCCTTTTGAGGCGCGCACGAACAGCTTCGTGCCCACCTCCCGTTCCAACAGCTTGATAGACTGGCTCACCGCCGGCTGAGATATGGAAAGCTGAGATGCAGCCGCCGTCAGGCTCCTGCATTTTGCCACATAATAAAAAACTTTATAATACTCTAAGTTACTTACCATACTTTGCGCAGCCTTATTTCTTCAAAGGGCTTTTCCGGTAAATAATGTCGCTTCTGGAAGGCCCGTTGCTGATCATCGTTATCGGATAGCCAATCTGCCCCTCTATAAACTCCACATATTTCCGGCAGTTCTCCGGCAAATCTTCATAGTTCTTAATTCCCCTGATCTCGCTTTTCCATCCTGGAAGAGTTTTCAGTACCGGCTTTGCCTTTTCCAGCTTTGCCGTCACCGGGAAATCCGTCGTCACCTCTCCGTCAATTTCGTAACCGACACAGACAGGAATCTCCTCCAAATAGCCAAGCACATCCAGCACGGTAAACGCCACATCCGTAGCCCCCTGCAGCCTGCACCCGTATTTGGATGCCACACAGTCAAACCATCCCATGCGCCGCGGCCTTCCCGTGGTTGCCCCATATTCTCCGCCGTCGCCGCCGCGCCTCCTAAGTTCCTCCGCTTCTTCGCCGAAAATCTCCGACACAAATGCCCCGGCTCCCACTGCCGAAGAATAGGCCTTACATACCGTATAAATTTCTTTTATCTCATAAGGCGGCAGCCCTGCCCCCACTGCACCGTAAGCCGCCAACGTAGAGGAAGAAGTCACCATGGGATAAATGCCGTGATCCGGATCCTTCAGAGTTCCCAGCTGCCCTTCCAGCAGAATGGTCTGATTCTCTTTCAATGCCTGCGCCAAATAAGCGGATACATCGCATACATACGGAGCTGCCATATCCCTATACCCATGCAGTTCTTCCAGCAATTCCTCCGCATCGATTAACGGCTTATGATATAAATGCTCCAAAAGCACATTTTTCGTTTCCACAACCCTTGCCACTTTTTCCCGCAGCCTCGCCTCTTCAAAAAGCTCACTGACCTGGAAACCGATTTTCGCATATTTATCCGAATAGAAAGGAGCTATGCCCGACTTAGTGGAACCAAAAGATTTTCCTCCCAAACGTTCCTCCTCATACTGGTCAAACAGAATATGATAAGGCATCACAATCTGTGCCCTGTCCGACACAAGCAGCTTCGGCATTGGCACATTCCGATCTGTCACTGACTGAATTTCCTGAAAAAGCAGCGGAATATTCAAAGCCACCCCATTTCCGATAATATTAACAGTATGGCCGTAAAACACGCCCGATGGCAAAGTATGCAGCGCAAACTTTCCATAATCGTTTACTATCGTATGCCCCGCATTGGCTCCGCCCTGAAAACGGATGATAATATCCGCTTTTTCGGCAAGCATATCCGTAATCTTCCCTTTCCCTTCATCTCCCCAGTTCGCACCAACTACTGCTTTTACCATGATATCATGCCTCCGTTTCATTATTCCTGCCCGGCCGCTCCAGAGCGTATTTGAAAGTTCATTCCTGCGGCTTATCCGATTCTTACTCTCTGATTATACAAAAGAAATTGACATAAGTAAAATCAATGTTTGTTATGCATGACATAATGTATGCTTATATCATATGCGGCATCCGTAGTATTGCACCTTTTCTCAAACCATTTTTCCGGCATATCCGATATCCGTTTATTCTTAAACGACAACAGCCTTAAAGCCCTTTCTTCTCCAAAAATTCCTTTGCCACCTCTTTATCTTCCCTCCCGTTAACCTCCACTTCATAGTTCATCTGCTGCATCTCTTCCTCGGAAATCATCCCGTTCAGCTTTTCCAATATCCCCTTCAGTTCCGGATATTTTTCCAATGCTTCTTTCCTGACCACGGTGCCTGCTTCAAAAGTTTCAAAGAATCCCCCGTCATCGGTCAGCAGCACCAACTGGTTGGCCGCCAGCTGCGCATCCGTAGTAAATGCATTGATCACATCCACTTCCTTATTTTTCAAAGCTTCATATTTTAATGCTATTTCCATCTGCATGGTATCCCCAAACTGCATCTGATAAGCCTCGCAAAGCCTTGGGTATCCCGTTTCCAATTCTATATAATCCGGATTTCCCCCGAAGATAAGCTGCGGCGAAGCTGCCGCCAGATCCGAATAATCGGCCAATCCATATTCATCCGCCGTCTCCTGCCTTACTGCCAGCCCATAAGTATTGGAAAACCCATACAGCCCTGTCCAAGTAAGCCCCATGGCATCATATTCCGCCAGCAGCAGAGAATACAGCTTATCGTCGTCCTTTTCCATCTCTTCTTTCTTCAGCACATTCAGCCACGCCGTCCTTGTATATTCCGGATATAAGTCAAATTCCCCCTTTACTAATGCCGGATGGATATTCGTAGTGCCTCCGCCTACTCCTTTCGTTATCTCCACCTCATAGTCCGTTTCCGATTCTATCATCTGCGCAATGATTTCCGTCAGGATATACTGCTCCGTCATAGGCTTAGAGGCAATCTTTATCGCTTCTTTTTTCCCGCATCCGCACAACCCTGCCGTCATACATCCCAATGCCAGCAAAACCATTCCCCGTTTCATAACCTTTCCGCTTATAAGTCCCATCTTTCTCTTATCCTTTCCATGTATGCACTGTCTTTAAGTTTTCCCATGATCCGGCGGGACACGCCGCTCCGTCTGCAGCCGCCTTCCGGATGCCCGTCACACACAAAGCAGCTTCTTCACAAATCTGTCCTTAGGATTAGCCATTAGTTCCTCTTTCGTCCCTTCCTGCAGGATGCCGCCGTCTTTCATAATCAGAATACGGCTTCCCAGCAAAAAAGCTTCCCCAATATCATGAGTAATGAACACCACGGTAATCCCCGTCTTCTTCTGAAGAGCCAGCAGTTCCTCCTGCAGCCCTTTCCGTGTAATCTCATCCACTGCCCCAAAAGGCTCGTCCATTAACAGAATATCCGGCTCTGCCGCCATGGCCCGCGCGATTCCCACCCTCTGCTTCTGTCCGCCCGACAGCTGCCTCGGGAACCGGCCCGCCAGTTCCGGCGGAAGCTGCACCGTATCCAGCATCTTACAGGCCAATGCCCTTTTCTCTTCCTTTGCCATCTTCCTTTCCAGTCCCGGCACATAACATATATTCTCCTCCACTGTCATATGAGGAAACAGCCTGGCTCCCTGCACCGCATAACCGATCTTTCTGCGCATCCCTGCCAGACTGCACTCCGACAGGCATTCTCCCTTCACTCTCACTTCCCCCTGCGACGGCGGCACAAGCCCGTTCATCATTTTCAGAAGCGTAGTCTTCCCGCAGCCCGACGGCCCTATTATAACGAGAAATTCGCCCTTCCTCACATTCAGGGATACATCCTCTAATACTTTATTTTCCCCATAGCACGCCGAACAATTCCGAATTTCAATGATATTATCCAATGCCATACCTCCTGTTCGCCGCTTTCTCCGCCTTGGAAAGCAGCCAGTCACTCAGCAGGGCCAGCAGCGCAATCAGCAGCGATCCCGCCGCCGTCAGCGTCATATTGTAAGTAGTGATGCCCCTATAAATAGCTGCACCAAGCCCGCCCGCACCAATAAAAGAAGCAATCCCTCCCATGGCAATGATCATAACCACCATATTACGGAATCCGCTTATAATAACCGGAAGAGCCAAAGGAAACCGCACCCGGAACAGCACCTGCCTCCCGTCCGCCCCAAGTCCTTCCGCCACCTCCAGAATACCTGCATCCACATTTACCAGCCCTGTGTAAGTATTTCTTACAATCGGCAAAAGCCCATAGACCGTCAGGGCAATTACTGCCGTCCTGTTGCCGATTCCCGTAAACGGAATCAGAAACCCAAGAAGCGAAATGGAAGGCACCGTATAAATAACATTGATTATTCCCAGAACAACAGCCGCCGCCCTTTTATTCCTGCTGATCAGAACTCCGGCCAGAATCCCCAAAGCCCCGGCACAGACCACTGCCGTCAAGGATATCCTGACATGTTCTGCCAGACAGGTCAGGAAAAATTCCCGTCTTTCCCACAATAACTTCATCAACTGCATACTGTTTACCTCCCTGCTTCCTGCCCCCATTCAGCCTCAAAAAAACCTGAAAAGTCAGTGCCTCCCTACTGCCACACCGCATCTCCTAATCCTGCCCTCCCCGTCAAAGAACAAACGTTCTGACTTCATTACTATAAAACATATCAACCACTTTGTCAACAAATTTTTTAGAACCTACACGGAAATCAACAATGTCATTCACTTAAGCTGCAGCCAGTGTCAGGAACAATGTTTTTCACTCGGACCTTCGAAAAATGCCGGCACTTAGGCACTGTATTTTAGTGCCTTAGTACCGCTGCGTTTGCCGCAGAGCGAAAGCGTGTCCGAATAAAAACATATTTCCGCTTCAAACCCGCCCTATGCCTCCAAGATTTACCCAAATATGAGGAAAAAAAGAACGGGCATATACGGAGCGTGTTTAAAGACCATGCCCACCTTCCGTACATGCCCGTTCTGTCCGGCAGCCGCTGCTATAGCTGCCGGAAAATTTCCGTCTCCCGCTTCAGATGAACCGCAATCTCCTGATTCTCGTCCATATGCTGCGCGATATTTTCCATGTCAGTAAGCAGGACCTGCGTACTGTCTGCCGCATTCCCGATTCCGCCCACGCCTTCCTCAATGGCACGGGTAATCAGCCCTATGGAATCCGCAATTTCACTGACCGTTCCTTGCAGCCGATCCATACGCTTGGAAAAATCGCTTACTACATTTTCAATATAATTTGCCTTTCTCCGGTACTCACTGCCTCCGTTCACAAAGTTCTTAAATTCCGGCAGAATAGAGTCATTCATATAATCCACTAAGCCTTTTGCGTTTTCCGCCAGATTATTCACCGCCTGAATGACCACGCTGTTAATGCCCTGAATCCGATTCGCCGCATCCTGGCTGGCCGTGGAAAGCTGGCTGATTTCGGAAGCAACCACAGCAAACCCTCTGCCGGCCGCGCCCGCCCTTGCCGCCTCTATGGAAGCATTCAGGGAAAGAAGATTGGTTTTGCTGGCAATATGCAGGATGTCATTGGTCAGGCTGTTTACCTGATCCACGCTCTTGCTTTCTTCTATCGCCCGCTCCAATACATCCAATATCTCATTCATCTTCCGTTCCGTAGTTTCCATATTCTCATGGGCAGACCCCTCCAGACTGTCCGCATGGCTCTTCATTTCCGTTGTATAATCCAAGATTTCCATTGTCCGCTCCGCCATTGCGTCCACTTCTTTTTTCACTTCATCCGCATTGGTATTGATCAGCGATGCCGATGTGGACATTTCCCCCATGGCCGCGGACAGTTCCTCCGTCACCGCAGACAGATCCGCCACGCTGCCGTTGGAAGTCAGCACACTTTCCCGCACTTCGTTTACCAGTCTCTCCATCTTCTGGGAATTTTCTATGATGACACCGAAAATATCCTGCAGTTTCTCCATGAATACATTGATTCCTTTTCCCACCTCCGCGATTTCCCGGTTGGAAGGAATGCTGACCCGACTGGTCAAATCCCCCTGTCTCTTGTCAATGTCGGAAATAATCCCGTTAATCTCATTTCTGGTCCTGCCCAGCGGAAGGATGACCATTTTAAATACACTGAACAGGGTAATCAGCAGCGCGGCCACACTGATGCCGATAAACACTGCGCCCAGAACCAAAGCCTGCCGGTAAGTGGAATTCTGCTGTACCCTTGACTCCTGTGTACGTTCCTGCATATAATCGGTCATGGCATCTATGCTGCCCTGCATGGCATTGGCATAATCCGCAATGGCTCCGTTTGCCAAAGCATATGCCCCCTCGTTGTCCACATTGGCGCTGTATGCCATCAGATTGGCGATTTCCCATTTCAGCCCTTCATAATTTTCCAAAAGTTCCGTATAATCCCCTTCCATTTCCTCTGTCACATAAGGACGGAAATCCGACAAATACCCGTCCAGAACCTTTTCCTCCTCCTTAATGGCGTCCACTAAGACAAGCATGGAATTCAGATCTATGGCAAGCACATGGGAAAGCCCCATCTTATGCACATACTGAGTCTCTTTCTGTATTTTCCCCAGTTCCGTGATTCCTGTCATATATTCGTTTGCAATCACCGACGCTTTTGCATTGATCCCCTGAATATTGATTACCGATATGATGCTGGACATCATACAGACAATCCCCAGTATAAATACCGGCACAAGCAGAATCAGCTTCGTGCTGACCCGCAGTTTTGCATTTTTCACATTGGCGCTTTTCTTTTCAGCCATTATCATCCGTCCCCCTTTCAGTTGACCGCGGAAGCAGTTATCCCTGCCACCAATGTATCCAAAATCTCCTGCAGTTCTTTTCCCTCCGGATTGCCTGCAGCCATCTTCAGCCCGAATTCCGAAGACGGCGTCCAATAATTATTCCCGACCCTCTGCAGCACGCCGTACTGCGCCTGCTCCATGACTGCCTGAATAGCCGGCACCTGTTTCACCGCATCGGACGATGCCGCATTGATATTGGAGGGTCCCTGGTTGCGTCTCTCAAAACGGAGTACCTGATTTTCCTCATTGGTAATCCAGTCCGCAAATTTCAATGCCCAGTCCAAATGCTCGCTATAGGCATTCACCCCTATCATCTTATACCCTACAAAGGACGCCATCTGAATCTGCTGTCCCGCGCAAGTATAGGTAGGCAGCTTTTTCGCCCCGTAATTATCCCCCCATATTTCCCGTATCTCCATGGCATTCCATACGCCGCTGACTCCTGCGATTGCAGTCCCGGCCCTGGCGCCCTCTATAAAATCACCGTCCGGCTGTGATATAAATCCCGGATGGGCGGCAATGGCCAGCATGGCTTCCGCAATATCCACGCCTTTTATCGGTCCTTCTACGGTATTCCAGTTGCAATGATTGGTCACCCCGTCTTCATTTATCCCAAAATCCAGCCCTGTATTTCCGAAAAAGGTATATAAATACCACCCGGAATCCCATTGCATGGAAAACTTTTTCTCATTTTCTGCCGCAACATCCAATATGCGGTCCAAAGTCTGTACGTCTTCTTCCGAAAAATAATTCTTGTTATAGTATAGGAAATATCCGTTGTCCGCGGTCATCGGGTAAGCATACAGCGTATCGCCTACACATGCCGCCGCCACGGCTCCTTCGGCATTTGCCTTCTTTATCTCCTCCGCATTGGGCACTTGTGCCAATGCCCCGCCTGCCACCAAACTTGCCATTTGGTCGTCCGCCAAAGAAAACACATCCGCCGCATTATGTACATCCCCCAGTACATTTCCCCGGGTATCCGCATCCGAGGCCTCCTCAATCCGTATGTCGAACTCAGCCTGTCCTGCATACTCTTCCTTAAAGCTTTGTATCAGTTCTTCCAGCAGTTCATTGCCCGCCGCCTCCGACCAGACGGTCAGCGTAACTGCTCCTTCCTGTTTCGGGGTCTCTCCGCTCCCGCTTTCCGTCGGTGTCCCCGAAGTTTCCGATCCCTCGGAAGCCTCCCCGCGATCCGCTGCCGGCTCCGTTTCCCCTGCACAACCGACAGCCAATACACTGCACAGCCCGATTACGGCCATGCGCCCTAACACTTTTGCTTTCATCCGATTTCCTCCTGTTTTTTATTTTCATGCCATAGCCGGCATGCGTTTTCTGCACGGTACAGCCCAGAACGTACGTCTCCATACGCCCGGTGGGACTGTTACGCTAAATTACATTCATTATAACACAAAACCGGCTTTATTTGTAGAATTTTTATTTATGGATTTTTCATCCTACTGCTCTCCCTAAGGTTCCGGCCGTGCATCTTCCTTTCCTCGGAAAACAGCCAATGCGGTCATGCAGAACGCCCGGTGCATATCCACCTAACGTTCCCCATGACCGCATTGGCTGTCTGACTGTCTTCCGATGTCATTCACTTAAGCCGCGGCATAGAATCTTACAATGCCTTAATCCGTTCCACAGCTTCCACTGTATTCTCATAGCTGCCGAACGCAGTGAGCCTAAAATAGCTTTCCCCGCTTGGCCCAAATCCGGAACCGGGCGTGCCTACCACATTGGCTTTTTCCAATAAATAATCGAAAAATTCCCAGCTTGTCATGCCCGACGGGGCTTTCAGCCAGATATAAGGGGCATTGACTCCTCCGGACACTGTATAGCCAGCCTCCTTCAGCCCATTCAGAATATATTTTGCATTGTTCATGTAATAAGCCACCTGCTGCTTTAGCTGTGCCTTCCCGGCTTCGGAATAAACGGCCTCTCCTGCCCGCTGCACAATATAAGGTGCCCCGTTATACTTCGTGCCATGCCGTCTGGCCCATAAGGAATGCAGCATAACATCACCGCATTTCAGATCCTTAGGAATTACGGTATATCCCAGACGGACTCCGGTAAAGCCCGCATTCTTGGAAAAGGAATGCAATTCTATCGCACAGGTCCGTGCGCCTTCACACTCGTATATGCTGTGCGGCACATCTTCTTCCGATATATAGGCTTCATACGCCGCATCGAAGATAATGACCGCGCCAACCTGATTGGCATAGTCCACCCACTCCTGAAGCTGAGCCTTTGTGACAGTGGAGCCGGTAGGGTTGTTAGGGAAGCAAAGGTAAATTAAATCAGGTGTCTGCTTCGGCAGTTCCGGTGCAAAATTATTTTCTGCCAGACATGGCATATAAATTACATCGCTCCAAGTTTCCGCTTTTGCATCATAGATGCCTGTCCTGCCCGCCATCACATTGGTATCCACATAAACCGGATATACCGGATCGCATACTGCAATTTTATTGTCCGCGCCGAATATTTCCTGAATATTCCCCGAGTCGCATTTTGCCCCGTCGGATATAAAAATTTCATCTGCCGCAATGGCACAGCCTCTGGCTTTATAATCATTCTCTGCAATGGCATTCCTCAAAAATTCATATCCAAGGTCAGGAGCATATCCTCTGAAAGTTTCCGCTTTTCCCATTTCGTCCACCGCCCCATGCAGTGCTTCTATAATCGCAGGAGCCAATGGCTGAGTTACGTCGCCGATGCCTAACCGAATAATCTTTTTGTCCGGATTTGCCTGTGAATAGGCATTTACTTTTTTGCCTATGGTGGAAAAAAGATAGCTTCCCGGCAGTTTCAGGTAATTTTCGTTAATTCTGAACATATCATGTCTCCTTCTTAAACCCCGGCCCAATCCGGCACGGTTCTTATTCATTATAGTTTGCCTCACCGTCAAAAACAGTTTCCGCAGGCCCAGACATATATACCAAATTCTCCTTCCGGTCCCACAGAATAATTAACTCACCACCCAATAGTTTAACAGTAACTTCCTCTTCCGTCAAATCATTTAATATACAAGCCACCACCGCGGCACAGGCCCCGGTTCCGCAGGCCAACGTTTCCCCGGTCCCCCTCTCCCATACACGCATTTGTATGGTTTTACGGTCCAGCACCTTTACAAACTCTGTATTGGTCTTTTTCGGGAAACGGGGATGTTTCTCAATCAGGGAACCGATGCCCTCTACTATATCCTTGCCGAATGCATCCCTGCTGTCTTCGCTGCCGTCCCCATTTCCATTGCCCAATCCGGTCAATATATCGTTTTCCTCCGTAAATATGACTGCATGAGGATTTCCCATTGACACACATGTGATCTTATACTTTTTGCCGCCTGCTTCAATCTCTTCACCAATGACCTCTTCCGAATCGGAAAGCACCGGAACATCGGCAGCTTTCAAAACCGGCTCTCCCATGTTCACCTTTACTTTCACTACCTTCCCGGACTCCTCGGACAGTTCTAAATGCTTAACTTTCCCACAGCTGACAATGCGGATTTGCTTCCGGTCCGTCCAGCCTTTATCGTATACATATTTAGCCACACAGCGTATCCCGTTCCCACACATTTCTGCCCGGGATCCGTCCGCATTGTACATCTCCATCTCAAAATCGGCTCTCTGCCCCGGCTCCGTCCCCTTCTCCTCCTGCACCCGATGGATCCATATCACCCCATCGCCGCCTATGCCGAAATGCCTGTCGCTGAGCCTCCGTACCATCTCCGCCCTCTTTTCCGGATTTTCCGGCCTTTGCATCCCGTCCATATAAATATAATCATTTCCGCATCCATGCATCTTCGTAAACTTTATTTCCATGCATTCCGCTCCTTTCCTTACCCTCTTATAACCTTATCGCTTCTATAAGTATACCACATATTTCATCATGTCTGCACTGCATTCTATGCGGTAATCGATATAAAAAATGCACAAACCTCCATTGGACAGAAAATAATGGCTTCAAAAAGGGACTGCCGCAGTCAACACGGCAGTCCCTTTCCGACTATATGCAATATTATTTTTTCTTCATAACAAAAAGGATAATTACTGTTACCAAGCAAATCGGCACCGATAAGAAAAGTCCTGCAATAAAGTTGCCCAAGATACACAATACCCAAAAGACAACTCCAAGGGTCGTGCGCCCTCTGCTCTTCCCGATAAAGAACGGAATCAACCCGATAATCGCACCCATTGCTATTGCCCCGAATATCACTGCCCCCATATTCAACGTAGTACCAGCGTCCATACTTCTCCCTCCCTTTCAGTTCCGGTCTCTATTGATTCAGCTTAAACTGACATACAAGACCATCTAATGTCACCGCCTGCGCAGACAGTTCTTCACTCGTTGCGGAAGCTTCCTCTGCAGTCGCCGCATTGCTCTGCACTACTTCCGATATCTGGTTTACGCCAACCTCTGCCTGACGCATCGCTTCTGCCTGTTCTTCAATCATTACCTTCAGGCTCCTGGAGAATTCTGCAATAGACTTAATTCCGTCAACCACTGACTGCAGCGAACCGGATGCCCGTTCTGCCGCACGGTTTCCTTCCGTTACCTCCTTAATGGAACCTTCTATCAGCTGCCTTGTGTCCACAGCCGCTTTCGCGCTCTGATCCGCCAGTTCTCTGATCTGACCTGCAACTACCGCAAATCCACGGCCCGATTCGCCGGCTCTTGCAGCTTCTATGGATGCATTCAGGGACAGCAGGTTGGTCTGTGCCGCAATGGATTCTATTTCGGAAATAATATTTCCGATTCTCATGGAAGCATCGTTTATCCGTTCCATAGCCGCCATCATAGTGTTCATTTCTTCCCTGCTGTTATCGGCCTCACTTGCGTATTGCTGTGCTTTTGTATAGGAATCTTCTGCGCTGACCACGCTTCTTTCCATCGTTGATGTAATATCACTGATAGTTGCATGCAGTTCCTGCACTGCGCTGGCCTGTTCGGTAGCGCCTTCCGCAAGGCTCTGGGATGCCTCTGCCAAGTCACCGGAACCGGCCTGTACCTGATTGGAAGCTTCCCCGATGGAAAACAGAGTCTTTGTCATCTGCGCCCTCATTCCGCGCATAGCCTCTAACATCTTTATAAAGTCGCCGGTATATTTTTCTTCCACCTTGGATTTGGCAGTATAATCCCCGCCTGCCATCTGTTCCATGATTCCGCCCATATCAAGGATAATTGCGCTCAGGTTGTCTGCCATATGAATTGCATAGGCTTCCATTTCCTCCACTTCGTCGCCGGTATTTGCCATCGGGAACGGGGAAGTAAGGTCACCTTCCGCAAAAGTTTTCAGTCTGCCTCCCAGATCAATCAGCGGTTCGCCTATCCTTCTTGCGATATTCTTCCCTATGCGCATGGAAACAACTACGGAAATGCCGATTACAGCCGCAATCAATATAGACATAACTATACTCATTACCGTAAGCAGCGTGGATAAAGAACGTCCTTCATCCACTTTTACGTCCAGAAGCGATTCCAAATTTTCATAGATGCCGTTATATACATCGGCAAGTTCATTCAGCGCAAGATCCTGTGCCTCTTTGCAGCGTTCCCTGTCCGTAGTGGCCCCTATATCCATGATTTTTGTATCCAATTCCCAATATGTATCCAGTTCCGCCATTATGGCATCATAAGTTTTCCTTCCATCTTCGGATACTATCGTTTTTTCCACTTCCACCATGCTGTCTTTAAATTCCGCAATTTTCTGTTCATGCTGCTGCACTACCATAGCTATCGCATCTGCATCATCATACCCGATTGCTGCACGGAGAGACGACCTAATATCCGCAAATTCAAACATTGCCTTTCCAATGTCGCCCTGCGCAAAACCAAAATTAGTCAGCGCATAAGAATACCTATTAGATAATACAATAATTACAATCAGACCAACAATAGCCGCTATGGCCGTAATTGCTGACACCGTAAAAAAAGATTTGGTCAGTTTCTTTTCAATCTTTTCTTTTTTTACCATTACTATGCTCTCCTCTCATCTCTGTACTATTTTCCGACTCACTGTCTGGAACTACTTTCACTTAAATATGATTTTATACATATTTTATTAAATATTCAATAGTTTTTACAAAAAATGTCCTATCGTGTCAATAGTTTTAAGAAAATATTAATTTTTCTCCGAAACGCTCATATCCAGTATTTTCGCATATTCCAAGCCATACTCAAATTCCATTTAAGCAATTTGCTGTACTAGTTCTCCTAATTTTCATTAAATATGCACATATGCATTTCCGTTGTTCCGCTTCTCCCTACGCACCACTCCTTAAGCTATCGTTTATTTTAAATTATAACATAAAAAAATATCATTTTCCAGTTTTGTATAAATTGTTTTGCTGTTTTTGCAATGGTTAAGTTATCAAAAACTGATGCCCTTTCCCATATGGGGAAAATCCGCCGCCCATGCGGCATCCGCGGCAAAAAGCAAAAGCAGCACAAGACATGTCAGCTGCAGTCCTTTCCTGCCTTTTTCCAGTCTCCACATTTTCCGGTACAGCATCCGCAGATAAGGAATGGCATAGCAGATCAGCAGCCATCCGCCCACGCCGAACAGCAGACTGCCCAACAGACAGATCCGTCCGCCCACATTCATAAACTCCCCGCTATAGTCCCACCATCGGATTCCCCAAGTCCGTTCCAGCAAAAAACTTACCGCATATTCCAATGCCGAGCAAGCAGCCATGGAAACGAAAAAAACGCGCACCTGCCTCTTTTCCCATCTCTTCAGCAGAAAAACCAGCAGAATCCCCCCGCACCCGTAAATCGGCAGCCATGGCCCCCACAGCACTCCCCGGTTCACAAACTCCCCATCCTTCACTAAGTAAATCCCAGCCTCCCAAAGCCATCCTGCAAAAGACAGAAGGAAAAACAACGGCACATAAAAGAAAAAACCATATGCCTGTCCCATACGTCTCTGCCGCAAATACAAATCCTTCCCTTTTTCCGTCCTATCTTCTATGCTCATTTCCCTCGCCGCTCCCTTTCTGCGGCCCTTTCTGTTTTCCTGACCGCCCATTCACAGACATTATGCCACTTTTTAACAAATTTTATTCCGCAGGCACAAAACCGAAAATTGACTTCCGTACCGCCATTCTTTTTCCGTTGACATTCCTTTCCCTTTGTCCTATGATTGATTGGTGCCACCAATAGAGGGAGGAAAATATCAATGAAATTTTTACGTCAGTTCGGCATCATCCTATCCGTTTCTTTTCTTGGCGAGATACTGCATGCGGGGATACCGCTCCCGGTTCCGGCCAGCGTCTACGGCCTAGGGCTTATGCTGGCTGCATTGTGCACGGGCATGCTGAAAGTAAAGCAAGTGAAAGAAACGGCTGATTTCCTGATTGAAATTATGCCTGTTATGTTTATCCCCGCCGCCGTAGGGCTTCTGGATGCCTGGCCCCATCTGCAGCCTATATGGATCCCCATTGCACTGATCACTCTTCTGACCACCATCATTGTAATGGCCGTAACCGGCCGGGTGACGCAGTACATGATCCGGAAAAAGACTTCATCGGGGAAGAAAAGAGACAAAGATACCGTTACCTTTATATCAGCCAAAGCAGACACGGAGGATGGCAGACATGAAAGAAATTCTTATTGATTCCGTATTTTTCGGGGCTTTTTTAAGCCTCGCCGCATACCAAGCCGGACTGGCCCTGAAAAAAAAGTTTCGGCTGGCTGTACTGAACCCGCTGCTGACAAGCACGTTTTTTGTCATGGCGGCTCTGCTGCTGCTGAACATAGATTACGGCAGCTACAACGAAAGCGCAAAATATATCAGCTATCTTCTCACCCCTGCCACCGTATGCCTGGCCGTTCCTCTCTATCAGCAGATTTCACTGCTCCGGAAAAACCTCACTGCCGTAGCCGGCGGAATTACCGCAGGAGTGTTGGCCAGCCTTCTGAGTGTTTTCCTTCTGTCCAAACTTTTTTCCCTAAGCCATGAGCAATATGTGACCTTACTGCCAAAGTCCATTACTACTGCTATCGGAATGGGCATTTCCGAAGAACTCGGCGGCATCCGCACCATAACCGTAGCTGTTATTATTGTCACGGGGATCATAGGGAATGTCCTTGCAGAATCTATATGTAAATTATTCCGCATACAGGAACCGATTGCGAAAGGGCTGGCAATCGGCACTTCCTCCCATGCAATCGGAACGGCAAAAGCTATGGAAATAGGGGAAACGGAAGGTGCCATGAGCAGTCTGGCCATAGCCGTGGCAGGACTTCTGACTGTCCTTGGGGCTTCTTTCTTCGCTCAGCTGATTTAATGACTCGGCAGGTCAAGGAAGCGCGTCATAAAAATACTTTCATAATTGGCATAGTTGAAAAAACCTTAAATGGCTCTTTCAGCAATGCCATTTTTGCGTATAATATGTCTCAGGCGAAAGCATCCTAAAAATCACGCAAGCCGGCAATCCCATTGCCGCCAAGAGGATTTGCCCCTTGCCGCATCGCTTGACTCATTACCGGCGGAAAAAAGAAAGGAAGGAAATTATTATGAATAAGAGAAATGAACAAATTCGGAAAATTGTATTTACGGGAGTCATTGCCGCCCTGTCCTATGTCGTATTTACTTTTCTGCAGATTAAAATCACGCTTCCCGGGGGAGATGCCACATCCATCCATTTAGGCAATGCAGTCTGTGTCCTCGGTGCGCTGCTGCTGGGCGGCGTATACGGAGGATTGGGCGGAGCCATCGGAATGACAATCGGAGATCTTCTTGACCCGGTCTATATTATCTACGCCCCCAAAACCTTCCTCCTGAAATTCTGCATCGGACTGATTACCGGTATGGTTGCCCATAGAATAGGGCATATCTCAACGGAAACCGACACCGGCAAAGTGCTGAGATGGACTGTGGCAGCGGCCGTCAGCGGCTTACTGTTCAATGTTATTTTCGACCCGCTGACAGGCTATTTCTATAAACTCGTTATTTTAGGAAAGCCGGCGGCAGAACTTGTACTGACGTGGAATGTGGCTTCCACCTCCTTCAATGCCGTCGCCTCTGCCATAGCCTCTGTATCCGTATATATGGCGCTGCGCCCCGCACTGAAAAAATCGGGCCTGTTCCCCAATAACATCGGTGCACGGAGAAAACAATTGGGCTGAATTCATTAACTTAAGCCGCAGCCCCCATCAGGAACAATGTTTTTCACTCGGACCTTCGAAAAACGCCGGCACTTAGGCACTGTATTTTAGTGCCTTAGTACCGCTGCGTTTGCCGCAGAGCAAAAGCGTGTCCGAATAAAAACATTGTTCCTGATGGGGGCTGCGGCTTAAGTTAACGACATTGGGTAAACCCCGTTCTGCCAATGCCGTCAACGCCTGAATCCGCTTCGCTTACTTATTCCTCCGGTATAATGATTGCCGCCAGCAGATATACCACAAACCCTGTTCCCACACTACAAATGCTTGCAATCAGCCAAATAATCCGTATTACCGTAGGATCCACGCCGATATATTCGCCCAGCCCTCCGCACACTCCGCAAATTGTCCTGTTTGTCTTTGACCTGAAAAGCTTTTTGTAATCGTTTCCCATAATTCTTTCCTCACTTTCTTATTCTATTATTTTATATTGTGTCTTTGCCTACACGTCTCTTTTTGCTATTCGGAAAAGGCAAGGCTTATTTCTCCCATGGAGCATTCCAATGAACATTCCGCCGATGCCTTATTGTCAATGCGGATATCCTCCGCCAGTCCGCTGTAGCTTCTGCCATCTACATTTATACTGCCCGCTGCGCAGCAGATTTCGTAATTATAGTCCGATGCTTTCCCGGAAAGATTCAAATCTATGGCACCCATGCCACATTCCATATCGATTTCCCGGCTGACACTGCCTTTTATATAAGTAGATCCCAAACCGGTTTCCACTTCCAGCTTCTGCACATTTATCTCATTCAGCGAGACGGCACCCACTCCGGTTTCTACCTTCAGCTCCAAGCAGTCAAGTTCTCCCACAATGATTTCCCCCGCACCTACTGACAAGTCAATTTCATCTGCCGATAGGGATGCTATCTCCACTACGCCGCCTCCCATATTAATATCGGCCTCACGGAAAACCATGCCTTTGGGAAGATACAGATAAACTCTTTCTTCATTATTAATATACTGGTCCCACTTTCCATCCAAGTTCCCTTCCAAATGGAGTTTTCCGTTTTTCTCGTAACAGCGGTAAGTCCCTTTGCCTTCTGTTTTCATGCCGAAAGCATCGCTCTCCGCTTCCTGTATATACAGCACGGCTCCTCCGATTTCCACATCAAGATCCTTCACATCTGCCGCCCGTATGCCGGTATCTTCATAATCGGAAGCCCCCGGCAGGCTGAGTTGGATTTCGCCTTTATTCCCATCGCCGGCAGAATCCGAAACCGCTCCCAGTTTCTCCATATCCTCCAAATCGTCCAATCTCTCCAATTCCGCCAGTTCCTCTAAATCCTCCAGTTCCTCTAAATCCTCCAGTTCCTCTAATTCCTCCAAGTCTTCCCAGTCCGTCCAGCTTCCCCAATGCCACCGACTGTAATGATCGGGCATCGCCCAAGCAAACCTAGCCCATCCATTGCTCCTTCCTATCTCGTTTGCCAACCGCCAGCCGCCGGTAAAATAACCGATGGTACACAGAGTTCCTCCTATTATAATAAGGAACAAAGCCATACACAACCATATTTTGCTGAATTTTTTCATATGCTTTCTTTCCTCCTTCCCCGAAGCAAATCAGAACCTATTTTTACCATACCTCTTATCACCCATGGAACGGCTTTGGCACAGATCCAAACCGTCAGCCATACAAAGACCATTCCAATCCCTGCTAACAGTATCCCCAAGCCAACCAAGCAAATTCCTGCCAGCGGAACACTGAACAACGTACCTATCCCGCATATCAGCAGTCCTGCCGCCGCCGCCAGCAAAGCAATGCCGGTTACTGCCGCGCCGGCCACAAGCCCAAAGATCGTGCCCAAGATACCGCAGACTACTCCTATGATACTGCCTGCCACACCTACCAATATAGGAAAGGCAAAAATACACAATAATACAATCAGCGCGATCATCCCCGGGGACAAGGGCCTTTTTCCAAGTTTTGCCCGGAAGCCGCCTTTCTCCTGCCCGTCTGAACTTCCGCTTTTTTCCGTTTTTTCCTTCCGGGCTATCTCATTTTTCAAATCCGTGCCCAACGCCTCGTTTCTATAGCCGGTTTCCGTAAATTCCCCCTTTTCTCCTCCATCGGCCAGCCCTTCCTTGATCACTCTGGCCAAATCCCGGGGAGTGCCGAGGGAATCCAGCACTTCCTGTTCATTTTCCACTCCTGCATCATTCAGATAGTCATTATAATATTGAAGGGCTTCTTCTCTTTCACTCTGAGAAATGTCGGAAAGAAGCGCTTCCAGTTCCTTCATAAATTCCAATCGATCCATACCCAACCTCCTGTTTTCACTTTCCTCCCTCGAACATGGCGCTTATTTTGGCGGAATACTGCTTCCATTCGCCTTTGTACAGCCCCAACTGAGCCATCCCCTTATCCGTCACTTTATAATAGCGGCGGTTCCTTCCGGCACACTCCATATCATATACACTCAGACATTCATCCTTTTGCAGCCGCCGCAGCACAGGATATAGAGTGGATTCCGACAGTTCAATTACCTGCCGCACTTCCTGTGTGATCTTATATCCGTAAGCGCCTTCCTGTTCCTTGGACACGGCTGCAAGGACGATAGCATCCAACAACGCTGCTCCCGTATTAAATACCATATCCTTTACTCCTTTCGCACCATCCGTACTTTCTTACTCTTACCCATATCTGTCACCTTTTCCCATCCCCTCTCTGTCCCTGTCTCCTCTTTCCGCCCGGCAGTGATATACTGCGCGGCACCCTGCCGGCCTAAACCTTTCCTTTGTCACATATTTTATGTTATATAATATTAATTCAATTTATAATATTATATGTCATATACTATCTTTTCTTGATTCATACTATACACTATATAATATTATATGTCAATAACTTTTTGCTTAGAAATTCATTTTCGGTTTTGTATACGCGTTACTGTATTCCGCTGAAGGAACAGGGACAGTCCTTACGTTTCACAAGAGATCCGTAAGGGCTGTCCACCTTCGGCGGAAGCAGCAGCGCAGGCACAAAACAGAACATTGAATTCCGTGGAAATCAAATTTTTGCTGTTGTATTTTTACCCAATCTAAGTTACAATAAATGAAAGAAACACATGGGCTAGAGCGTGTCTGAAAATTCATTCCCGGCATCTGCACGCCCCAATTTGCGTGATATTTGCACCAAATTCAGGTTACATAGCCCGCTATGCGCCCTTCCTTTGGCACAAATCTCCCACAAATTGTGACGCACATCTGCCAGGAAGCAATTTTCAAACATGCTCTAAAGCGATACGCTATGGGAGGCGAAAATAAATGAAGAAAACATACGAGAGAGCCGCGCTTATTGTAACTGCGCAGCAATATGAGGCAAACCAAGGATTGGAAGATGGATTTGAACTATATACAAAAGTTGTTACTAACGGCTGGGTCAGCCCGGAAAATCTGGTTCACATAACCCGGCCGGACGGAACCGTTGTCTGTCCGTTCTTAAGAAACAGGCGGGGCGTTACCTTTATCCGCGAAGGGGATTACATCATCTTTGACGATGATAACGAACGCCATGTCTGCGGAGCCGATAAATTTCCTCAGCGTTATAAGTCCGTGGACGAATAGTTCCTATGCACGGAACTGCACATAAAGACAGATGCGGCATCTTACCTGCCGCATCTGCTTTATTTATTCCATTATTTTTCCATTTTCCAAAAATATGCACTGTAAGGAGGCAGTTCACTGCCGCCGCCAAAATCATGATCCTGTCCCGATATCAGATCCACCGCCGTGCCGCAGCCTGCATCAAAATGCGCCGTAAACTTCTCGCCGTCCGCATTGATGGCCACCATCACACGTTCATTGGCCGTTTTCCTTTCAAAAATACATTGTTTGTTAGTCAGCACCACCGAACGGAAATCACCGTAATTAAGTGCCTCCGAATTTTTCTTGGCCTCCGCCAGCTTTGCTATAAATTCCGACAGTTCATTAAATTCAGGCTTTTCGAAGCAGGCTCTAAGCGCAGGATCCCCCTGCCCTTTATCCGCCTTCGTTCCCCATTCGCTTCCGTAATATACACAGGGGATACCAGGCATGCCAAAGCAAAGCGCATAAATCAGCGGCAAATGCTTTTCATTGGTCAAGATGCTGGCCACCCTTGTCACATCATGGTTATCCACAAAGGACAGCATGTGCTTCCCTCTATAAAGCGTCCAGTTCTCCGGCCCGAACTGACGCAGCAGCGAATGAACGATTTCGAACATATTCATGCTGTTGAAACTGGAATATAAACCCTTATAGCATTCATAATTGGTAGCGGAATGGAGCATGCCGTCATTCACCATCTGATTATAATCCCCATGCAGCATTTCACCCAGAAGGTAGAAATCCTCCTTTTTACTGTCCGTAAAGCCCCGCAGCCTGCGGACAAAATCATGATCCAGACAATACGCCACGTCCAACCGAAGCCCGTCAATGTCAAATTCCCTGATCCATGTATCCACACTGTCCAAAATATGCCTGATTACCTCTTCATTGCGGAGATTCAGCTTCACCAAATCATAATTTCCTTCCCAGCCTTCATACCATAGCCCGTCATTATAATTGGAATTTCCGCCCAGATTAATATGGAACCAGTTTAAATAAGGAGAATTCTCCCTGTTTTTCACGACATCCTGAAATTGATAAAAACCTCTGCCCACATGATTAAATACTCCGTCCAATACTACCTTGATTTCATTCTCATGCAGCGCATCGCACACTTTCTTAAAATCATCGTTTGTTCCCAGCCGACAGTCAATCTTCTTATAGTCTCTTGTATTGTACCCATGGGTATCCGATTCGAATACCGGTGAAAAGTAAACCGCATTGATCCCCAACTTTTTCATATGCGGAATCCAATCCAATACTTTCAGAATCCTTGGCTGCTCCACCCCGTCATTTTCAAAAGGCGCCCCGCAAAATCCCAGCGGGTAAATCTGATAGAACACGCTTTCATATGCCCACATTATTTTCCCTCCCATTATCTATGTCTTTATTGACAGCTTATGTGCTTTGCAACGAAACACTATGTATTATTCTATCACAATTGCCGTCCCTTGCATACTAATTTTTTATTTTGCACTGCCAAGTCCATTGACTCATTCAGTATTTTTGCAATTTTTTTCACCTATAAGCTTGCAAATCAGAAATGTGCATAACTTTTCCATTTCTTCCACATTTTTGACATAATATGAAAAGAAATCCCCAATTTCCACCGAGTTATCCACATATGACATTAATGTCATACACGGTGACCCCTGAATCATTTCCGTTTATTATGACGTCATAAGAAAAAAAAATCTCTCATTTTTATACTATTTATTATATAATCCACATAACACAAACGCGCATTTTCCGCTTTCCAAGCCTCCCTTCCAATGCTATAATGTCTGTATTGCCGGGATAAATCACGAAAAGGCAAAATCAGAACATATCTTAAAAATCATTCCTCAGATTCCATGCCGCCTGCCTTGGCAGGAGAATGTTTTTAAGATGTTCCGAAATCCACAATATATACGGCAGGCAGTGGATAAAAATCCACAGCCCTAGAGCGGGTTGGAAAATTGCCGGCCGGCAGATGTGCGTCACAATTTGTGGGAGATTTATGCTGGGTCGTTGCTCACGGAAATAAAAATTATCACAGAAAAGAGGAAGACATATGCTGAAAATAGGATCCCATGTGGGAATGAAAGGAAAAGAAATGTTGTTAGGCTCTGCCAAGGAAGCATGCTCCTATGGAGCCAATACTTTCATGGTATTCACCGGCGCACCGCAGAACACCAAGCGCAAACCGATAGAAGAACTGAATATTCCGGCCGCACTGGCCTACATAAAAGAACATAATATGGAAGAACCTGTCATCCACGCCCCCTATATCATCAATCTGGCAAACAGCACCAATACGGAAACCTTCCGGCTGGCCGTAGATTTCCTGGCCATGGACATAGAACGCACTGCCGCCATCGGGAGCCACACTTTAGTCCTTCACCCCGGTTCCCATGTGGGTGCAGGTTCCGAAACCGGAATCCGCCAGATTGCAAAGGGCCTGAATGAAATTCTCACCAAAGATACCCCATGCCACATTGCCTTGGAAACAATGGCCGGAAAAGGTTCCGAAATAGGCCGTTCCTTTGAAGAACTTGCCGATATATTTGACCAAGTAAGTCATAACGAAAAGCTACGCATCTGCCTTGACACCTGCCATATGCACGATGCCGGTTATGACATTATCCACAGCTTCGATGAAACCATTGCCCAATTAGACAGGCTTATCGGAAAAGACAAAGTGGCTGTCCTTCATATCAACGACAGCAAAAATCCATGCGGCTCCGGCAAAGACCGCCATGCCAATATCGGGGATGGCTGCATCGGCACCGAGCCGCTCCGCCGAATTGTCCACCATCCGGATTTTGCCGGCCTTCCCAAGATTCTTGAGACTCCATACCGCCCCTCCCCGGAGAACCCGGACAAACTTCTTCCGCCATACAAAGAAGAAATTCTTCTTCTTTCCGCCCCTTTGCAATCGTGACTGCAGCAGTCAACCTCCCGGCTGAGTTTTCGGCAAGCCATAACCGGCAAGCCGAAGCGGCCGGCGGTCATGGCAGACGGAAACGGCTTACAGCCACTCATCCCAAAAACGCTCCACTCTTCTGGCCACCCCATCTGCCGTGACAATCTCAAATTCTTCCCATTCCCGCGGGAACATACGCTGATAAGCCCTATCCAGAAACCGCTCGTCCAAAAGAGCCACTATCCCCACATCCTCTGCCGTCCGTATTACCCTTCCCGCCGCCTGCAGCACTTTATTCATTCCCGGATACCGGTAAGCAAAGTCAAACCCATTCTCGCCCCTTCCGTCAAAGTAATTTTTCAGTATTTCCCGTTCATTGCATACCTGCGGAAGCCCTGTACCCACAATAACCGTGCCGATCAGGCTGTCATTCTTTAAATCAATCCCCTCGCTGAATATCCCTCCCAACACACAAAACCCTACCAGACTCTTTTCTCCTTCCTCTGCTTCCATCGGAATAATTGAGGAAAAATCATGCTCCCTCTCAATTCCTGCCCCAAAATCCATACCGGCAAAGCACCGCAGGAACTCTTCCCGCTCTTCTTCCCCCATACGCTCTCCCTGCACAATGCATTCCATGCTTTCCCCATCAAAAAAGCAATCCATGAAAACATGATATATCTTATTTAAAAAGGCGTGGGAAGGAAAAAAAACCATATAATTCCCATGCCTGTTCCTAATGATTTCCTTAATATAGAAAGCAATATTATAATACTCATCTTCTGTCCGCCTCGTATATTTGCTAGTCACATCATTCCCGATAAACAGAGCCTTCCGTTTCGGGTCAAAAACCGACTGCGCATACACCTCATAATCTCCGGGTTCCGCCCCCAGCAATCCTTTATAATAGCGGATAGGGAGCAAGGTAGCCGAAAAAAGAATCGTACTCCTTCCTTTTTTCATACATTCCAGCAAATTGACCGATGGATTCACGCAAAACAGCTTAAGGATAAAGCTCCCGTCCTCCTCCATTTCCGAATATACCACATAGTTCTCGTCCACCCGCTCGTATATATCCAGAAAATGAGCCACTTCAAAATAGAACTCCAGCACTTCCGTCCGGATTTCTTTCGTATGGAAAATGTCCGGTTTTTCATGCTCCTCCAGATAGCCTTCCATCACAGTGCCCAATCTCTGCACTGCCGTCACAAACGGGTCGATATATTCCTCTATCCTATAATTTTCGCACTCCCTCTTCAGCAAAAGCATCTCCTTATTGCACTTATCCAGCTGCCGTTCTGTCTTCCCGTCCAGTCCCTTCAATGCCCTCTTCAGCCTCAGAAAATCTTCTTTCCGCAGCACTGCGCTGTACATTTCCCTGCCCCTGTCCACCAAATTATGTGCTTCGTCAATAAGGAATATATATTCTCCCTTTACTCCGTCCGCAAAAAAGCGTTTCAGATATACATGCGGGTCAAAAACATAATTGTAATCACAGATAATTCCGTCCGCAAACAGGCTCATGTCCAGACACATTTCAAACGGGCAGACCTGATGCCTCCTTGCAAACTCCTCCACTGCCGCCCGGGAAAAATTATCCACATGGGTCAACAAATCAAAAACTGCCGCATTTATCCGGTCATAATGTCCCTTTGCATAAGGGCAGTATTCCGGATTGCACTCCGTTTCCTCCATAAAGCATACCTTTTCCTTTGCGGTCAGAATTACCGTCTTAAATTTCAGCCCATGCTCCCGCAGCAAGCCGAAAGCCTCGTCCGCCACCGTCCTTGTAATCGTTTTAGCCGTGAGATAGAAAATTCTCTCCCCCCTTCCCTCCCCAATGGATTTTACCGCAGGAAAGACAGTGGAAATTGTTTTGCCCACTCCCGTAGGTGCCTCGATAAAAAGCTTCCGCTTATGATATATAGTCTGATACACATAGGTCACAAGGTCTTTCTGCCCTTCTCTATAAGGAAAAGGAAATTGCAGCGCTTTCACGGATGCCTGCCTCTGCTTCTTCCATTCGTATTCAAAGTCTGCCCATTTGCGGTACTGTGCCATCACCTCACAAAACCATTGCTCCAATTCACGGAAGGTATAATCAAAATGAAAATACTTGATTTCCTCCGTATCCATATTACAGTAAGTCATCCGCACCCGCATTCCTTCCAGCCCCTTCTGCTTGGCATAAATATATGCATAACATTTCGCCTGTGCCAGATGCACCGGAACCGCATTCTTTAGCTTATGCAGTTCACAGTAAGTCCCTTTGATTTCATCAATGACAGCCATCGGCTGAAGCATAACGGCCGATTCCTGACAGGACATGTCCGATGCCCATTCTCTGCCTGCTATATTTTCCCTGCCGGACGGACTTATTCCGCCGGACTCCGGTTTCAGATCTCCGGGAACGGTTATGATTCCGTCCGCCCGTCCCTCTATGGCTATCACATAATTTTCCGTCTCATAAAAATATTTCAGCGGCACTTCCGCCTGATAATCCGCTCCCATGCGCCGCTGAATCATCCTATGGATACGCCCGCCCTCCTGCATGGCATTTTCCGGGGAAACTGCCTTCCTATTATCAATATCCCCTTCCCGGAGGACAAATTCCACCAAATTACGCACTGATATATGCACTTCCGTCTTTTTCCCATCTGCCATACCGCACATATTCTCCCTCCCAATGCTCCCCACGGGAATCTCTTATTCACAGCAGTCATCCCTTTTCACCAATACAGAAAAACTCCCCATGAAAATAGTCTAACCTACTTTTCATGGGGAGTCAAACCTTATGTCTGTTCCCTTCGTTACCCATACTAATTATTCCTGCCCGTATTCCTCTTAATATTTTAGCCCTCACCTATATTAATTTAATACCTACCGGATTTTAAAACGTGCCGCAAAATGCTTTTCAGGCACGCTCTAGCACGCAACAGCCAGTCTCGACATAAACTGCTCAAACTCAGCATTGTAGCCCGCATAAGATACGGTCAGAATCTGGCTGAAGTCAAGCCCGAATACACCAACGATCGACTTTGCATCCACTGCATATCTGTTATATGCAATGTCAACATCGAAATCACATTTCGATGCGGCATTCACAAAGTCTTTCACTTCATCGGGCTTCAGCATTATTTTACGTTTCATCATAACTACACCACCCTTTCTGCAAAAAACGTTTTCTTTGTTATGAGAGTATTATATCCTAAATCTGACAAAAGTAAAGCGTAAATTTAGCCCCCCAAACTTCCGTATTTTTCAGTCTAAAGCAACAATTAAAAAACATGCCCGTAAACATATTCCGACCTTCCTGTACTTTCGTAAAGATGCACAATTCCACTTTTGCCGCTTTCTCAGGATATACCGCACATTGATAATTATTCCCCAAATTCCACCATATATTCTTGGAACCATAAAGGAAGCATATTTTGCTGAAGTTTTATATTTTTTCGTTCTTTTATAGCTATTGTTTTGCAAAAATATTTAAACAGTTCCTGATACCTTTTCTCATCCTTGGCATAATTTTCAAGTTTCTCCTTTTCCGTCTGTATATCCGTTACGAGATACCATTCACCGGAAGCCGGATGGACGGCAAATATATTCCTGTTCTCATCATATATCATAAAGTCAAAGAGCGGAAGCCTGTCTGAAAAGTGGGGCATCAGAAAAGTGACAATATTGTTTTTCGGGCCGATTTGGGAAAACAGTACCCCGCTCTCCAATTCCTGAAACCGCAGGAACTCCTTCCAATGATGAGCCTCATTCTTCACATTCCGTGCCAATTCAAATACTTTATGCACGGACGGATCCGACAGATTGCCCATCACCTGCTTTCCGTCCTTCATCCTAAATCCGCACACCACGGTCTTATACACTGCCTCCCCTTTCTCCCTATCCTGTGAAGCCAATGCGCAGCATATATCCACATAAGCTTCCGGCCCCAGCCTGCGTTCCAACGTGGACGATACCCTAAGCGATTTCTCCGGATCCGGCGCAATATGACTGTAAACGGCAAAAAGCCGCAGATTCTCTTCCTCTCCGATCTGTATATGAATGGACTCATGCGCCTTCCGCATGGCATAAGCTTCAAAAATTCCCGTAAAAATTCCTTCCGGTGAGTCTTCGCAAATCAGATAATATTCTTCCATCTTACTCCTTTCCGTCCTCAGACAGGCATCCTTCCGAAACCTGCCTTCATTACAGTCCCTGCCTCAAAGCATATTTGAACATTGCTTTCCGGCAGATGTGCGTCACAATTTGTGGGAGATTTGTGCCAAGAGTGAACTTTCAAACACGCTCTACAACTGTCCCGACCAAGTCTTCACCCCGTCCGCCTGTGACGGCGGCATAGGAAAACCCATATCGTCAAATAAGGAAAGCTGCTTATACGTTACCCCGTCCTTATCAAAAGGAAGTCTTTCCTTCACATTCAGCAGATTGCGGGTAATATAATTTTCCTCCACCTTAGTGTTATACATCATCCGTCCGCCGCAGGTGATAAAGTATAATGCACGCTTCAATACCACGCCGATCTTTTTAAGGTCTTCAAAACGCAGCGTGCCATTCCTCCTTGCCCTTACAATCCGCTGCGCACTTTTCACGCCTACCCCCGGTATTCTGAGAAGCATCCGGTAATCCGCCCGGTTCACTTCCACCGGAAACAATTCCAAGTGCCGCAGTGCCCAATCCGCTTTCGGATCCAGCAGAATATTGAAATTCGGCCTGTCCTCACTCAGCAGTTCATCGGCGGCAAAACCGTAAAACCGCAGCAGCCAGTCCGCCTGATACAGTCTATGTTCGCGTAAAAGCGGAGGTCCTCCCGGCAAAGCCGGCAGTTCCTTATCCTCATTGACATGGACAAACGCGGAATAAAATACTCTTTTTAACTCAAACTTCTGATACAGGCTTTCCGCCACGCTGAGCAGCTGATAGTCGTTTTCCGGCGTAGCCCCCACAATCATCTGTGTGGACTGCCCCGCAGCCACAAAGCGGGGCGCACTTTTATACAGCACAATCTCATTTTTATTTACCTTGATTCCATTCTGTATCTGCCGCATAGGGGCCAATATATTTTTCCGGTGTTTATTCGGTGCCAGCCGGCTCAGCCCTTCGGCAGTGGGCAATTCCAAGTTCACGCTCATCCTGTCTGCCAGAAAACCCACCTTCTGAATCAGCAGCGGATCCGCCCCCGGGATTGCCTTCACATGTACATACCCCTGAAATCTGCATTCATTCCGCAGCTTGTAAATAGTCTGGTAAATAAGTTCCATTGTAAAATTGGGATTATACAATATCCCTGAACTTAAAAACAGCCCTTCAATATAATTTCTCTTATAAAATTCCATAGTCAGTGTACATACTTCATCCGGAGTGAAAGAAGCCCTCGGCACATCGTTGGATTTTCTGTTAATACAGTATTTACAGTCATAAATGCACTCATTGGTAAACAATATCTTCAGCAATGAAATACACCGGCCGTCCGCACTGAAGGAATGGCAGATACCTGCCGCTATCGTATTCCCCATTCCCTTTCCGTCCCCTCTGCGATCTACCCCGCTGGAAGTACATGCCACATCATATTTTGCCGCGTCCGTAAGGATTCCCAGCTTTTCCATAATGTCCTGTTCTTCTGTTACCTTTAACTGCACCATCTTCCCAATCTCCTAACCGGCTGCGAACATTTGTTTGAATCTATATTAACATATATTTTTCCTGTTTTCAAGAGTTTTTGCAAACATTTGTTCTTTTATTGTGACAGTTCAGCCTTAATGTTGTGTTGAGAGGCGGACGCACGGGAGGGATTTTTTTGCGGGACGGCGGCA
>CAJUIM010000015.1 GCA_910586275.1 uncultured Lachnospiraceae bacterium
AACGCAGCGGTACTAAGGCACTAAAATACAGTGCCTAAGTGCCGGCGTTTTTCGATGGTCTGAAAAATTTCTGTTTCCAGGGACGCGCCGGGTCTTTTGCCGGACAGCCTTGGCACTCCCGGTACACGCAGCCCTGACACCGGCGCAGGTACGGAAACGAAAATTGACTTCAGTGAAGATTGACTTCCGTGGAAAAATGTGCATAAAACTTGACAGAAGCTTTGAAAGGGGATAGAATTACTGTGATTTCATATATAGATTGCCGGTGCGGGGGCCGTGCCGGTTTAGGATAAAGGAGCAAAAGAAGATGGCAGAACCGTATAATCACAGAGAGGTGGAACAGAAATGGCAGAAGGTATGGGAGGATGAGCATGCATTTGCGACTTCGGACGACTATACCAAACCGAAATATTATGCATTGGTGGAATTCCCTTATCCTTCGGGGCAGGGGCTGCATGTAGGGCATCCGCGGCCGTATACTGCATTGGATATCGTGGCAAGGAAGCGGAGGATGCAGGGCTATAATGTGCTCTATCCTATGGGGTGGGATGCATTCGGGCTGCCCACCGAGAATTACGCGATTCAGAACCATATCCATCCGAGGATTGTGACGAAGAACAATGTGGAACGTTTTAAAGGGCAGCTGCGTTCTTTGGGCTATTCTTTTGACTGGGAGAGGGAAATCAATACGACGGATCCGGAATATTATAAGTGGACTCAGTGGATTTTTCTGAAACTGTTCCATGCAGGGCTGGCTTATAAGAGTGAAATGCCCATTAATTGGTGTACATCCTGTAAAGTGGGGCTGGCTAACGAGGAAGTGGTGAACGGGGTGTGCGAACGCTGCGGCTCCGAAGTGGTCCGTAAGGTAAAGAGCCAGTGGATGCTGAAAATCACGGAATATGCGGATCAGCTGATTCAGGGGCTGGATACGGTAGACTATGTGGAACGCGTGAAAGTATCCCAGAAGAATTGGATCGGCAAATCGGAAGGCGCGGAAGTGGATTTCCGGGTAAAGGATAAAGAAGAGACGCTGCGGATTTATACTACCAGGCCGGATACTTTGTTCGGCGTTACCTATATGGTTTTGTCACCGGAGCATCCTATGATTGATAAGTATAAAGAGGAAATCGGAAATTGGGAAGAAGTGGTGGCATATCGGGAGACGGCCGCAAAGAAGTCGGATTTTGAACGTACGGAATTGGCAAAAGATAAGACCGGCGTAATGATTCACGGACTGACGGCAATCAATCCGGTAAACGGGAAAGAAATTCCTATCTGGATTTCCGATTATGTGCTGATGACTTACGGAACGGGAGCGATTATGGCTGTGCCGGCTCATGACGAAAGAGACTGGGAATTTGCAAAGAAATTTCGGCTGCCGATTATTGAGGTGGTGGCAGGAAGCCCGGTGAGCGTGCAGGAAGCGGTCTATACGGATGTGGCAGAGGGAACTTTGGTCAATTCGGATTTCCTGAACGGGCTGAATGTGGCCGATGCAAAGAAACGAATCATAGAATATTTGGAAGAAAAAGGGATCGGGGCAAAAAAGACAAACTTTAAGCTGAGAGACTGGGTATTTTCCAGGCAGCGTTATTGGGGCGAGCCGATTCCCATCATAAAATGTGAAAAATGCGGTTTTGTGCCGCTGAAGGAAAGCGAACTTCCTCTGGAACTGCCGGAGGTGGAGAGTTATATGCCCACGGATAACGGGGAATCTCCTCTGGCGGCCATGGAAGAATGGGTAAATGTAGCATGTCCGTGCTGCGGAGGCCCGGCGAAGCGGGAAACGGATACGATGCCCCAGTGGGCGGGTTCTTCTTGGTATTTCCTCCGTTATACCGACCCGAAGAACAAAGAAGCATTGGCCGGCAAGGAGGCATTGAACTATTGGATGCCTGTAGATTGGTATAACGGCGGGATGGAGCATACTACGCTGCATCTGCTGTATTCCAGATTTTGGCATAAGTTTCTTTATGACCAGAAAGCAGTGCCCTGTCCGGAACCTTACCAGAAACGTACTTCCCATGGCATGATTCTTGGCTCGAACGGGGAGAAAATGAGCAAGTCACGGGGAAATGTGGTAAATCCGGACGATATAGTCAGGGACTACGGGGCGGATACGCTGCGGACCTATGAAATGTTCATCGGAGCATTTGAATTAAGTGCCTCATGGTCGGAAGACGGCGTAAAGGGATGCCGCCGTTTCTTGGAAAGAGTCTGGAAACTGCAGGACTTTCTTACGGAAGGAGACGGCTACAGCGCAGACTTGGAAACAAAAATGCATCAGACAATCAAAAAGGTGAGCAATGATTTCGAGAGCCTGAAATACAATACGGCCATTGCAGCCATGATGGCTCTGATCAATGAATTTTATAAGAAGAATCAAGTGACGAAAGGTGAGTTCCGGACATTGCTTCTTATGCTGAACCCGGTGGCTCCTCATGTGACGGAGGAACTTTGGGAACTGACCGGCTTTGGCGGCCGGCTGTATCAGGCTGCATGGCCGGAGTTTGACGAGGCTAAAACGGTGGAAGCCATGACGGAGATTGCGGTGCAGGTAAACGGGAAAGTGAGGGCAACTTTGCAGGTAGCCAGCGATATCGGCAAGGAAGATGCCATTGCCGCCGGAAAGGAAGCCGTGAAAGACAGGCTGACAGGCACGGTTGTGAAAGAAATATATGTGCCCGGCCGGCTGGTAAACATTGTAGTAAAACCGTAGAGCGTGTCCGAATAAAAACATCGTTCCTGACGCTGGCAGTGGCTTAAGTGAATGACATTGCGAACCGTGGGGGTGTTTTAACCAATGCCACGGTGTCGGGGGCAAAAGGTAATGGTATCATTATGTTAAGCCGCAGCCTGCTTCGGGAATGTTGTTTTGTCCCATTGAAAAACATCATTCCTGAAGCGGGCTGCGGCTTGCTTTCACCATATAGCTGCTTTAACGTCTTTTTTTCATTGCCATCAGCTTATTGATTTTATCCAACTCGTCGGGAGTGGCATATTTGCGCAAGGCGGCGACAATGGAATCTATTTCCCTGTCGTCAAAGGATATATTGCTGGCTTTGCCTTTCTGTGCCACAGACATCAGAAAGGGAATCATCTGTTCCTTGCTGAGATTCCTGCTTTCGAAGACAAGCATCTGGAGAAACTGCAGCTTGGCTTTGTCGATGCCTGCCACCAGCGGGTCGTTCATCCATTCATTTTGATTCATAGGCGAGATTACCTCCAAACATTTCTAGCATAGCTTTCTGCTCAGGAGAGAGCATATTCGTCAGCATTTCCGCCATGCCGTTCTCCTGTTTCCGGGAACCGGGCATGGCCGCCGGCTCCAAACCGTCAGCCCCGCCGCCATGGTTCCGGGGAGAGTCCTGCCCTGCGGCAGCCGACACGGTATCCTGTGCCTGGCCGGCTTTCTGACCGGACATGGGATTCGGCTGGAAATTCTGCATCAGGTCGGACATGGCTTCCGGTGAGAAGTCAGGCATAAAATCTTTCATGAGTTCCAATGTCTGGCTCATCTCTTTATACATTTCCATGGAACGGAACAGACCGGATATCTGCTCTACCTTCTGCCTTTCGTCATTGGTGCAGTAAGGAAGAAGTTCGGAACACAGTTTGCTGACATTGAATTCTTCTTTGGGCAAAGCGCCTGCCCCGCTGAAAGGGCTGCCATGACTTCCTGCACATCCGTATAATTCATGGGAAGGGGAATCAAAGTAAGAAAGGGCATACCGCAGTTCCAGATATTTGATATAGACGGCCATCTGCCTCCCCATGGGCGGTTCCAAATATGGCATCAGAATTTTTAACATCTGGATATGGTTGGTGGTAAATAATGTGTCAAATGCAGTTATTTTGTCTTGCCCGTTTTTTTCCATAGCATTCCCTAGCCCCTTTGTTTTTTAAATCCTATGTAGAGTGAAAATGAAATATGTGATTATTCCTTGCCCGTTTTCACTTTTTAGAGAAAATAGGCTCTTATGAGCCTATTTTCAAGATGTGAAAGTCAGATATTAGCAGAAGGAATTGCCACCGCAGCAGCACAGAAGGAGTAAGATCCAGATGATGTTGTCACATCCGCAGCCGGAGCCGTTCCCGCCGAAAAGGCCGGAGCCGCCGCACCCGCAGCCGTCACTTCCGTTGTTGCAGAAGCAGAGCAGGAGAAGTATCCATATAATGGAACTGCACCCACATCCACTGTTGTTATTTGTTCCGCATCCGCAGTTTGTTGCTGTTAAGTCACTCATTGTATTTCCTCCAAAATTTTTTTTATTTATGGTTTATACTATGAGCATGGCTTGGCTGTGTTTACGGGTAGGGGAATTTTTTTTATGGGGGAGGGAGGCACGGGCACGGAAGGGGGTATCTTCTCCTAAACCTTTTCCAAATTTAGGCCGGAAGAAAGGAAGAAAAATAATTGAAAAATGTTTTAGAATTTGCTACAATATATTGATAAAAGACTTGAATTAATTTCAAGGTATAGTAAAATATAATGTATGTGCGATTCAAAAATACGGCGAATGCGCATATATTAAAAAAGAAATGCATCATTGGGAAAAATATGCAGTAAAAGAATGTTCTATTCAGGGCAGTATGCATAATATGAAAATATGCATTATTATGAAGAAGTAACTGTTAAAGGAGAAATGCAGCATGGCGGAAGGTCATACGGTCGAAGGGCGGCAGTTCCGTACCAAGGCGGACTATGAGGCGGCATTGCGGGATAAGAAGAAGATTGATGCAATTAAGGCAAAGATGGATCTCAATAGTCCGAAGGATGTGCTGGCGCTGTATGAACAGATGCAGGGGGGAACGTATCGGTTTGAGTCGATGGTCGGCAACGATTTCGATGATTACATATATGAACTGGCGGAAAAATTGAAGCAGCAGGGAGTCGGAGAGGCCGGGAAGACGGGAAAAGCCAAAAAGGGCATGGCGGCAAAACGGGCTGGAGGCGGAGGCTTACAGGCGAAGGGCGGCAAGGTATCTCCGGGCAGAAGCCGGGCGGCGGGAACAAAAAATAAGAACGGACCGGACGGCGGGAAGATATCCCTGAAGGATTTTGACGAGGATATGCAGAAGGAAATTGCCGCACAGATAAAGGCAAGGGACAGGCGGAGAAAGTGGCTGGTGACATTGTGCAGTATCGGCGCAGTGCTGGGATTCGGCTATTTCTTCATATATTATTATGCGGCGGGACGTACCGATGCCAGATACGAAGAACTGGCCAGCCTGAAAAACAGCGAGATTCTGGCAGAGCCGGTAAATAAGGAAGAGGAGAAGAAGGTCATTGTAGTGCGCGGGGAGCAGGAGGAAATTGTGCTCCCTGACATACTGGATGATTATAAAACTTTATATAATAAGAATAAAAAGCTAATCGGATGGCTGAAAATTGACGATACAATAATAGATTATCCTGTGATGCAGACATCCAACAATGAATATTATCTGGATCACAATTTCAATCAGGAAAAGGATAATAACGGAAGCATTTTTATGGATGCGGAGTGTGTGGCCTATCCGAGAAGCCAGAACCTGATTCTGTACGGGCATCATATGAAGTCCGGAAAGATGTTCGGGGATTTGGAAAAATATGCATCGGAAGCTTATTACCGGGATCACAGCATTATAAAGTTTGACACGATCTATGAGAAAAGCGTCTATCAGGTAATGTATGTGTTTCGCACCAGAGTACTGAAAGAGAATGAAATTGCTTTTAAGTATTATCAGTTTATCGAAGCCAATTCGGGGGAAGAGTTTAATTCCTATATGAACGAAATGGCGGAAATGTCCTTGTATGATACGGGTCTCACCGCGGAATACGGGGACGAACTTTTGACTTTATCCACCTGTGACCATTCGCAGACCGATGGGAGGTTTGTGGTAGTGGCAAAAAGGGTTCAGTAACGACTTGTTTACATATGGAGGAGAGTAGCAATGGCTAAAACAGCTAAGGGCAAGAACAGTAAAAAGAAGAATTTCAGGCTGAAGAAACAGGTACGCAAGACATTGGGATGTCTGTTCATGGTATCGGCATTGCTTGTGACTGCGATTCCTGTGACACCGGTGGAAGCGGGATCTGAGTTCAATACAATCGCGGATCACTTTGTTACTTCCACGACCGGATCGGCAGCAGGGGTAGGGGCGATTCCTACACTGAAACCGGGTGCGCCGAACATTGATCCTGTAACAGGTGTGAATTCAGGCGGGAATATTGTATATCAGACCGGCGACCAAAGGTTCCGTTTTGTCTATGTCAACAATGACGGCGGAGAGGATGCCACTACAAGAAAATTTGCCGTTCTTGTGGGATATACAAAAACTCAGCATTTGGACAACGGATATCTGGAAATCCCGTCTACGGTTGAGGCGTATGTGAAGTATACGGATACCGAAGGTTCTGCCAACGGATTGGCGGCGGCAAATAAGCAGGGCAGGCCGCTTTATTATGCCGAGGAAGAGGCACAGACTACGGCCGTATCGACAATGAGCGAGTTGCAGGCGGACGGCACATATAAAGACGTAACTACCTATGCGACCATGCAGGGAATCGTGCGGTTTCATCCATGCCGTTTTTCAGATAAGGATATCTGGTCGCCCAATGACATTGATAAGCCATTGTATTATTGGAAAGGTACGGGTACGGCAGATCCTAATAATACAGATGATGCGAACTGGCAGATGGTAGGCACGGCGGACGGCAGGCTTAGAGACATTGATGTAGAGTATATCGGCAATCAATATGCGATAGACGACGGAAACGGAAACTATGTGATCGGGCAAAATCAATGCAGTGAGGCCGAAAGCGTATTCGGCGGTACCGGTGAAGGTATGGCGGCGGCCAACATTGTACGTCTGAAAATTAACAGCAACCTTTTGGGTATCGGAAATTATGCTTTTTATAACTGTAACAATATTAGCAGCATTGAGTTCGGCAACGGTCTGAATACATTAGGAAATTGGGCTTTTGCCAACTGCGGGAACCTGACGCAGGTAAATATGCCTTATGAGACGATGCTGAATACATTCGGCGACCATGCGTTCTATAATTGCGGGAGCCTGCAGGAAATATCGATTCCTACCTATACGGAGGCTATCGGCGATTCCTGTTTCGAGAACTGCAGCCAGCTGAAGAATGTCAATATGGTTCAGAGTGCGCAGGGCGGCACGCAGCTGCAGTCTAATTTAAAGCGGATTGGGTATATGGCATTCCGTAACTGCAGTTCCTTGGAAAAGCTGGTTCTGCCGAAGAGTTATGAAGGAGCGGAAAAGGGAAGCAATAAGAATTATTTCCATTTATCTACCATAAGGGGATGTACGTCCCTGCAGTATATATCCACGCCCAGCGAAAAGCTGGATTTTGTGACGGATGCACCGGATCCTGCCGGCACTGTGGACGGTACTTATGATTTCACGGCATTTAAGAGCGATGTAGGGGAGGAGTTTTATATTGAAGCACCGGGCTATGTGTCCGGATCGAATAATAAGACGAAGACACCCGCGCATATTACGGCTAATAAGGAACATATTGCTTTTAAGTATTACGGCGAGGATAAGTATGAAATTGTAGAGAGCGCAAAGGGAAAGGACATTACCCTTCCTGCGGCAGGCTCGACCGGTTCCCCCATCGTAGGCGGTGAAGTAGATGCAAACCTTGTCTATGCGGTGAACAGCAACGGCGATATGGTCACGTTCCGGGTGGAAGATGTCAACGGGGTAGTTATGCCGGACGGCAACAAGGCCATCGGCGTGCCGGAAATTGTTATGCCCAACAAGATCGGAAAGTATGGAATCGTGACGATTGCGGAAGGCAGCTTTAACGACAACTGCTGGGTAGAGAAGATAACGATTTCGGATAAAGTAAAGTATATCAACAGCAATGCTTTTAAAGGCTGCCACAATTTAAGGCATATAATTTTTGCCAATGCGGCGGGAATTGAAACCATAGGTACGGATGCTTTTGCTACGCAGCAGATCCGCACGACGGCTCCGGTTCATTCCAGCGGCGGACAGAATGGCCTTTCCTGTAGGGACTCGGATGAAAATATATTTAAGAGCACACCTTTCCTAAGTTTCTCAGGGGCGGTGGAGAAGGAGGACGGGACGAATACGGAACCGTTCAAATATGCGAAGAAAGCCTCCTCCAAAGTAAATGCAGGGGAGCAGCCGCTGACATATATCACTTATTACAGCGGCATGCCTACGAACCTGACTATGAAACTGAATCCGGATACAGGGCTGATGGAACTGCAGGATTTCCCGGTTATGGCGGATATGCTGGCATCGGCGGACGGAAAATCGGGGTCGCTTAAGAACCCGGATTATGGTAAGCCCGGGGCGGCAACGGCAAAGGATAAATATTTATTCCCTTATATTACGGATGAACTGAGCGTGCTTGCGGCCGGAGTAGGCAGTCCTTCCAACGAACTTCAGACGGCCATGAGGAATAGTGTGGAAAATATCGTGATTCCTGCCGGCGTAGAAGCGGTGAAGGAGGGATTGTTCTCCGGATTGGATAAAAACGGTTATATGCTAGGAACCGGAGGCGGCAGCGGCAGTGTGTCCGGCAACCTGCCTACGGATGAGAACGGCTATGTTTCCCCGGCACCGGACGTAAAATCGATTACCACGAAAACGATAGCGGCTATCGAGCCATATACATTTGCAAAGATGCCGGAACTTACCCATGCGTATGTGAGCGGAGCCCAGAAGATCGGTGATTATGCTTTTGACGATTGTGAGAAGCTGGAATATGCCGAAGTGGATGCCGCCACGACAGAGTTAGGTCTGCGTCCTTTCAGCGGATGCCGGAAACTGACACAGATGGAATTTAAAGACAATCCGTCCTTTGTCTGTGAAGAAGGAATCATTTTCGGCAAAGATGCGGGAGGAAACAAAACGTCGGTGATAGAATGTCTGGAGTCGAGAGGCAAGCTGCCGGACGGCATAGGCTCCAGAATGGTAGGACCGGATGAACTGGTAGGAATTACATCCATTGCAAAAGAGGCATTTATGGAATGCGATTATGTCATACAGGTGGATCTGTCCGGTTCCTCCGTTGTGGAAATACCCGAGAGGTGTTTTGCGGAAATGCAGAAACTGCAGAGGGTAGTTTTCCCCGGCACGGTAGCGGCAGTCAGAGCCGGATCATTCTGGAACACGGCTTCCCTGACCACTGTGGTGATACCGAATAATAATATTATTTTGGCACCTCATGCTTTTGCAAAGGTAGATAAGATAAACGGTGTTTATGATACCGAACATATTTCCTCAAAGGACAGGGGAGATTTGGAGTATATTGAGTTTGTGGCCAACAAAGGCAGTTTGGCGGATCTCTATCAGGCAGATTATGACTATATCGGGATTACGCAGGATGATTCCCTGAAGGCAGTTTATACAGTCGTTCTGTTAGACGGGTTTGATGAAGCGAATCCGAAGCCCTATAAAGAAATCAAGGTAAAGGAAGGGGAAAATCTTGAACTGACTATTCTTGACCTTCCCGAAGGCGGGCATGAAGGCTATCAGTTCTTAAGATGGTCGCCTCCGCCGGAAAGATTCAATCCTATTGTGGCGGATACCGAGATTACGGCATATTTCACGCCTATTACGGCAGCAACCTATACGGTGCGTTTCTTTGACATTAATAAGCAGGAAATGCCGGAGTATACGCAGCAAGTAGAAGCCGGGAAGGCAGCTAAGGCACCGTCCAAGGATGAAATGGAAGTGGAAGGCAAAGTATTTACCGGCTGGGACAGAGATTTCTCCAATATTAACGCAAACTTGGATGTTTATTCGCAGTATACGGACAGAGTGGATGGCATGTTCTATGTATCTTTCTGGACGGATATGGATATGACGCAGATGATCGGACGGGTGCAGGAAGTTCCGGCAGGCGGAAGCGCAATTGAGCCGGCACATCCTACAAAGGAAGGCTATACTTTCTTAAGATGGTCATCGGATGCATGGCAGAATGTGACGAAAGATTTGGAGATTTTTGCGGTATATACGGAAGGAAACGGAAACACGAATAATCCGGGCAATCCGGATGATCCCAATAATCCGGGCAATAACGGCGGCGGAAGCGGCGACGGCAACGGAGGAGGCGGAGGAGGCGGAAGCAGTGACAGCAACGGCGACGACTCCGTATCAGGAAACGGAACGAAGTATAAGGTAGTAGTAAACGGCGGTTCCGGTTCCGGTGAGTACACGGCGGGTACTATCGTTCCGATTAATGCATATGCAAGGGCGGACGGAACGGTATTTGACAAGTGGACCAGTTCCTCCAACGGCGTAGGATTTGTCAGCCAGACGGCTATATCCACCACCTTTACGATGCCGGCCAATAATGTAGAAATCAATGCAAACTTTAAAGTAGGGAGTACGTCCTCTACCGTCAGCGGTAATTCCAGAAGCACAAGAAGGAATTCTACCACATCGGTTGATATCACCAAGGGCGGAATCTCAAATACGGATATTGCATCGGCTAACGTAAACGGTTCTTCCGATAATTTTGTAGTGAAGGTTTCGGACGATGCTACGGCCACGGCGGCAGTGATTGCGGCTCTGGAAGCAAGGTATGGCGATCTGACGAACATTGCTTATATGCCTATGGACATCAGCTTGTACGATGCTACCGGACAGACGAAGATTACCGATGTATCGGGAATTACCGTTGATATTACTCTGCCATTGCCGGATGCCCTGATACAGTATGCAGGAAATAACAGGGCGGCCAGCGTAGCAAACGGAAGACTGGAAGATTTAAATACCAAATTTACAACGATTGACGGTGTACCTTGTGTTCAGTTTACCGCGACTCATTTCTCTCCGTATACCATTTATGTGGATACGGCGAACCTGACGGCCGGTACAATTGATGCCACACCTAAGACCGGCGATCCGATTCATCCGAAGTGGTTCCTTGCCATGGGGCTTGCATGTATCTCGATTGTTTTATTCTGCAAGAAGGATAAACATCCTAAGGTAAAGCATGCTTAGAGTATATTTCATAAATACTTTGGCGAATGGGCAGGAGGATCATATGCGTAAAAAATTTAAGATGTTATTAGGACTGTTGCTGCTGTGCATTACGGCGGCAACAGCCGGTATACCTATGTTATATGCGGAAGCAGAGTCAGCATCTGCTTCCGATTTTCAAATGAAGGGTGATTTATTGGTAAAATACACAGGCACAGCCAGCACTGTGTCTATTCCCGTTTCGGTGAAAAGAATCGGGAAGGAAGCTTTTGCAGGCCATACGGAATTGCGGAAAGTGGACATACCGGGCTATGTGGAGAGCATTGACTATAATGCTTTCAGCGGCTGTACGTCATTGGAGACAATACGCATTCCCGATACGGTGACGGAAATCGGCAACGGGGCTTTCAGCGACTGCAGCAGCCTGAGGACAATCACTTTAGGGAAGAAGCTGAGAAAGCTGGGCATCGGTGTTTTTTCAGGATGTGATTCCCTTTCCACGGTAACACTCAGCAAGGACAATGAAGAACTTTCCTATGAGAAGGGTGCAATATACAGCAAAGACAAAAAGATTTTGTATTGTATGCTTCCGGGATATGAGACGGAAACCTATAAGATGCCAAGCACGGTAAAGGAAATCAGCAGCAGCGCTTTTTGGGGATGCAAGAAGCTGAAAAGAGTAGAAGTCAGCAGCAACGTATCGGTTATTCCGGATTATGCTTTTGCAAACTGTACTTCTCTGCAGAAGGTGATACTTCCTTATTCTTTGCACCGTATCGGCCTGAAGGCTTTTTCTAACTGTGTCAATCTGGGAGAGACACAGGTGCCGGTTTCCGTGAATGACATTCACAGGACGGCATTTGACGGATGCCCGAAGCTGACTATCCTGGCGCAGGAAGGCTCTTATGCCGCGGAATACGAGGAAAGCCGCGATAAGTCCAATGTGGCACAGGCAGAATCTCAGGATATGGGCAATGTGCAGATAGCATCGTCCGGGGACGGGGCGCAGGAAGGCGGGGGAAGCGGCGTTCCCTCATCCTCAGGCACGGTAATGGGACAGAGTTCCGTCGTGGGCGGCAGTGCGGTTGTATTTATGGATAACAGCCAGGCGAAAGTGCTGTCCGGCAATGTGTCTCCGGACGGGGAAGAGGACAATTCCGGCGCTCAGATTATGGCATCTGCCGGCGGGACAGGGTTTCCGAAGTATACGGTAGTCAATGAGGAAAAAATTGCCTCACAGGCTTTTTACAGCGATGCTTCCCTGACGGAATATGAAATACCTGCGGGGATAAAAGAAATCGGTGATTTTGCTTTTGCACGTTCCGGGCTGACTTCCGTAAAGATACCTTCCGGGGTGACATCCGTAGGATACGGGGCTTTTTATCATTGCGATCATTTGGCGCAGATTGAGATTCCGGCCACTGTGACGAAAGTGGAGCCTTCGGCATTTGCGGAGACGAAATGGATGCAGGATCGTTTGGCGGATAAGAGCCATCCTTTCACTATTGTTGGGGATGGGATACTTATTGCTTATTCCGGGATGAATACGAATGTGGTAATTCCGGAGGGGGTAAAACAGATCGCGGCGGAGGTTTTCCAAGGGAATACCCGCATGACTTCCGTTAAGCTGCCGGAGAGTCTGCTTGTGATCGGAGAGGATGCGTTCGCGGGATGCACGTCACTGACGAATATATCCACGGGCAGCGGGATTAGGGAAATTAAAGACAGAGCTTTTGAAGGGTGTCCCATAGGGACCATTAAAGTGCCGGCTTCCGTGCAGCTGGTAGGTTTAAGGGCTTATAATATAACGGAGGCAGACAAAGAGGACGACACTCGGGTGGCCGTGTTCTTGGGACGGAATCTCCCTAAAGTTTCTTACGAAAAAACAGCTACAAGGCTTACCAACGAGGAATATAGGGATGCGGTAATGAAAGGCGTGAATGTTGCCATTGTGGACAGTGAGATAACGGCGGCGGATATTTCGGGCAGTGTGCTGAGTCAGGACCTGGGAGGTTTCCGCGGTGTGATATGCAGCGTGGAACAAGCGGCGGAAGGCGATACGCCGGGAAGGCTGCGGGTAAAATATTACTGCATGCCGGAATCCGAAGTTTCCGTCCGGACGGTGCCGCGGCAGGTGACGGTATACGGCAAGCCCTATGAGCTGAATACGGAAACCGAACCGGAGGTGCTCTGGGACGGCGGAAAAGGTGCGTCCGGAGGAAACGGCACGGGGCAGGAGACAGGGCAGGTCACTGTGGATCTGCGCAGCAGCACGATTCCTTCTTCACCGGAAGTGACGGCGGAAATTGCCGGCGGCAGCGGAAATTATATACTGCGCATTGCGGATAACACAGCCATGGGCAGTCAGCTGAGCACGGCTTACCGAAGGGTGGCCGGCAGCAATATGAAGAGCCTGCAAGTATATGACATTACTTTATATGAGGCAGAACGCAGAATTCCCATTTATAAATTGGGACAGCAGTTCATTACCATCACCGTTCCTAAGCCTATGGGCATATTGGAAGAGAATGTAAGGGTAGTCTGCCTGGACAGTGACGGACAGCTGGAGCAGGTGGAATCCAAAACGGTAACTGTGGACGGAAAGACTTGCATACAGTTCAAGACAAATCATTTCTCGGTATTCGGGATATATAATTAGGAAAAGTAACCAATAACCGCTTCCGGCATAGATTAATTAAAAAGCCGGGAGCGGTTTATGTATCGGGTCAGACAGCAGATTGGCTGCACGGATGAGATTATGGATTCCTGCAGGGGAAGAGATTACAGGGAGGGAACGGCCGTCCGGGTGGCGGTTCTGGATACTGGAATCGGCAGGCATCCGGATTTTGACGGAAGAGTTGATGCATTCCGGGATTTCCTGCACGGCGGGGACAGAGTATATGACGACAGCGGCCACGGAACGCATGTGTCGGGCTGCATTGCCGGGAGCGGAAAGGCTTCCGGGGGAATGTATAAGGGAATCTGTCCTTATGCCCATCTGATTGTAGGGAAAGTATTGGATAAGAACGGCGACGGCAATATGGACGATATGCGCCGGGGCATTGAGTGGGTATTGGAAAACCGGAAAAAATACCGGATACGGGTAATGAATATTTCCATCGGAATCGGCCATATCGAAAATGAGGAAAAAATGCAGGAACTGCTGCGGGCGGTGGACGAAGCATGGGATGAGGGAGTGGTAGTAGTCTGTGCGGCGGGCAATATGGGGCCGGAACCGATGACCATTTCTCCTTTGGGTTCCAGTAAGAAAGTGATTACGGTAGGATGCCATGAAGGCGGGTACTTTATCGGAAAGCATTCTTTATGTGAGGACTATTCCGGTCGGGGTCCCTCTCCCTTTGCGGTAAAGAAGCCGGATGTGGTGGCGCCGGGAACGGACATTATATCCTGCAATGCGGGCTGCCGGTCAGGCTTCAGAGGCTTCAAAAACGCTTATGTGAAAAAGAGCGGCACATCCATGGCCACTCCTATCGTATCCGGGGCAGCGGCTTTGCTGCTGCAGAAGTATCCTGAACTTTCCAATGAGCAGGTAAAGCGGAAAATCAACTACAGCGCTACGGATATGCATGAGCCGTGGACAAAACAAGGGTGGGGAATGGTGAATATAGACAGACTGATTCAAATTGTGTATTGACACAAATCGTATGGGTGTATACAATAATACATGAAAATAAGAGTATTCTGCTGGCTGCCAACGGCGGCGGAGGGAGGCAATTATGAAAGAAAGCAATACTTTTGAAAATCGCCCGGTGACGATGAACGAGAAGAATAACCTGCTGGAAATCGAAGAGCATATGTATATATTGGACGATGTGGAGAAGCCGAATGTATTCCGCAATATGTTCCCCTATTCCGATATACCGAAGATTCCGTTTAACGACAGAATTGTGCCGCACAATATGCCGAAGGAAATCTGGATTACGGATACCACCTTCCGTGACGGCCAGCAGTCGAGGGCGCCTTATACGACGGAACAGATTGTGGCAATTTATGATTATCTTCATAAACTGGGAGGCCCCAACGGGATGATACGGGCCAGTGAGTTCTTTTTATACAGCAAGAAAGACAGAGATGCGGTTTATAAATGTATGGAGAGGGGATATGAGTTCCCGGAAGTGACCAGCTGGATACGGGCAAGCAAAGAGGATTTCAAGCTGGTAAAGGAAATCGGCATGAAGGAGACGGGCATCCTTGTCAGCTGTTCGGATTATCATATTTTCCTGAAGCTGAAAATGACCAGAAGGCAGGCGATGGAACATTATCTGAGCGTCGTCAGGGACTGCCTGGAGGAGGGAATCAGCCCGCGGTGTCATTTGGAGGATATTACAAGGGCGGATATTTACGGGTATGTAGTGCCGTTCTGCCTGGAACTGATGAAACTGATGGAAGAATACCGGATACCGATTAAAGTGCGTGCCTGCGATACCATGGGGTATGGCGTGAATTATCCGGGGGCAGTGATCCCCAGAAGCGTGCAGGGAATTATTTATGCGATACATACCCATGCCGGGGTTCCCCATTCACTGATCGAGTGGCACGGGCACAATGATTTCTATAAAGCGGTTTCCAATTCTACCACGGCTTGGCTGTATGGCTGTTCCGGCGTGAATACTTCTCTTTTCGGCATCGGGGAGCGGACAGGCAATACGCCGTTGGAAGCCATGGTGTTTGAATATGCTCAGCTGAAAGGCAGCCTGAACGGCATGGATACGACGGTGATTACGGAACTGGCCGAATATTACGAAACGGAGATTGGCTACCGGATTCCGCCCAGGACACCTTTTGTAGGGAAAAACTTCAATGTGACAAGAGCAGGCATTCATGCGGACGGCCTATTGAAAAATGAAGAGATTTATAATATATTTGATACGGAGAAGTTTTTAAACCGCCCGGTACTCTGTGCGGTAAGCAATACTTCCGGCTTGGCGGGCATTGCCCACTGGATGAATACTTATTATAAGCTGAAGGGGGACGGGCAGCTGGATAAGAATTCACGGCTGGTGCATGAAGTGAAGACTTGGGTAGACGCAGAGTATGCTGCGGGGAGAGTGACGGTACTGACGGACGAAGAACTGACGGAAGAAATTGTCAGGGCATGCAGGAAACTGGAGATATCCGACGAACGGTTTCAGATGCGCCGGCAGTGACGGCAGAGTCGGGAAATAAGGGTTTGGTGGAGACAGGAAATGGGCAGTTATGATGTAAAACAGGAAGTGAACGATAAGTATTCTCTCCGGGGGCGGGTTTTCAGCAAAATCCGGGAGGATATCTTAAGCGGGAAGTACAAGGAACATGAGGAACTGAGGGAGGTTGCCATCGGTGAAGAACTGGGGGTCAGCCGCACTCCGGTACGCGAGGCATTCCGGCAGCTGGAATTGGAGGGGCTGATTCAGATCGTGCCCAACAAAGGGGCGTATGTGACAGGCATAACGGCTAAAGATGTAGGCGACATATATATGATCCGTTCCAAGCTGGAAGGGCTCTGTGCCAGATGGGCCACCGACCATATAACGGAGGAACAGCTGGAGGAATTGGAGGAAAATGTATATCTGGCGGATTTCCATGCGCAGAAGGGGCATTTGGATCAGATGGCGGAACTGGATAACCGTTTCCACCAGATTCTTTATGACTCCTGCGACAGTAAGCAGCTGGCGCGCCTGTTGGAAGATTTCCATGAATATGTGCTGCGAGTAAGGCGGAAGACACTTGCCAACGGCGGCAGAGGGAAGGTGTCCAATGATGAGCACCGCCAGATAATGGAAGCAATTAAGGCGAAAGACAAAGACAGGGCGGAGTCGCTTGCCAACGAGCATATTGTCAATGCGTATGATAATATGGTGAAAAACGGCTTGTATGAGATTTATGACAGAGCGGATTCATAGGGCGGCATAGCCAGTGGGACCGTGAAAACGGGAGTTTCCGGCAAGCCTGAGCCATGGGGGATATTGCATGGCTGTTCATGCCATGGCAGAAAAAGCGTTTAGAACGGCAAAAAAGGAGAACAAATATGGAAAAAATTAAGATGGTAACACCGCTTGTAGAGATGGACGGGGATGAAATGACAAGGATTCTCTGGCAAATGATAAAGGAGGAACTGCTGGAACCGTTTATTGACTTAAAGACCGAGTATTATGATCTTGGTCTGGAACACCGTAACGAAACAAACGATCAGGTAACGGTGGATTCGGCAGAAGCCACAAAGAAATACGGCGTTGCCGTAAAGTGTGCCACGATTACCCCGAATGCGGCACGGGTGGAAGAGTACAATCTGAAAGAAATGTGGAAAAGCCCTAACGGTACGATCCGTGCCATATTGGACGGAACCGTATTCCGTGCGCCTATTAAAGTAAAGGGAATTGACCCGTGCGTGAAAAACTGGGAAAAACCCATTACCATTGCCCGTCATGCATATGGGGATATTTATAAAAATGTGGAAATCAAAGTTCCGGGAGCAGGCAAGGCCGAACTGGTATATACTTCGGAAGACGGGACGGCCGTAAGGGAAACCATCCATGAATTTAAGGCACCCGGCATTATACAGGGAGTACATAATACAGATGCTTCTATCCGGAGCTTTGCAAAAGCCTGCTTTAATTATGCGCTGGATACGAAGCAGGATCTTTGGTTCGGGGCGAAAGACACTATTTCCAAGAAATATGACCATAATTTCAAAGATATCTTCCAAGAGGTGTATGATACAGAATATAAGGAAAAATTCGCAGAAGCGGGGATCGAGTATTTTTACAGCCTGATTGATGATATCGTGGCTCGTGTGATGAAAGCAAAAGGCGGATTTATATGGGCCTGCAAGAACTATGACGGCGATGTGATGAGCGATATGGTATCCTCTGCTTTTGGCTCTTTGGCCATGATGACTTCCGTGCTGGTGTCGCCCGACGGTGTGTATGAGTATGAGGCAGCGCACGGGACGGTGCAGAGGCATTATTATAAGCATCTGAAAGGTGAAGAGACGTCCACAAATTCCGTGGCGACGATTTTTGCATGGACCGGCGCACTCCGCAAACGCGGGGAACTGGACGGTATCAAGGAACTGGCGGAGTTTGCGGACCGGCTGGAGAAAGCCACATTGTCCACAATCGAATCCGGTAGGATGACAAAAGACTTGGCATTGATTACTTCTTTGGAGAATGTGACGGCTCTGAACAGTGAGGAGTTCATTCGGGAAATCCGCAGGACATTGGAGGCAATGTAAAATCCGCGGGGAAGCGTAAAGGCAGTCCGCTGTCCGGAACCGGTTCATAGGTTCCGGACAGGGACGAAATGTTCAGGCACGCTTTCAGGCGGCAGAGGATTTCAGCCTTGGGATTCCAAAACCTCCCATTGTTCCATTAATTCCTCTAATTCGGCGGCAATCCGTTCTTTTTCTTTCGTGAGTTCCTGTAGCTTGGCCACATCCCTGCATACATCCGGCTGCGCCATCTGTGCGTCAATTTCCGCGTCTCTTTTTTCCAATTCTTCAATTCGGTTTTCTGTCCGTTTTAAGTCATTTTCACGTTTGCGCTGTTTTGCCTGCAATTCTTTCTGCTCTTTCCAGCTGATTTTGGCGGCGGACTCTTCGGCGGCGTTGGCAGAAACCGGGGAAGTGCCGGAAGTTTCTGCGGCAGCGGTTTTCACAAGCTGCATTTTCTTTTCCGAATAATAATCGTAGTTGCCCAGATAATTGGTCAGCGTATGGCCTGACAGTTCCAGTATGCGGCTGGCGGTCCGGTTGATGAAATAACGGTCATGGGACACATAGAGTACGGTACCCGTATAATGGTTCAGGGCATCTTCCAATATTTCTTTGGAAGCGATATCCAGATGGTTGGTAGGCTCGTCCAGAATAAGGAAATTGGATTCCGAAAGCATAAGCTTGGCCAAGGAGACGCGTCCGCGTTCCCCGCCGCTCAGATCGCCGATACGCTTGAACACGTCTTCTCCAGTAAACAGGAAAGCGGCAAGTGTACTGCGGATTTCCGTATTGTTCATGGCAGGGTATTCATCGGAAATTTCATCGAAGAGTGTTTTTTCCATATGCAGGACATGATGCTCCTGGTCATAATAGCCAATATGTACATTGGTGCCCAGGCGGAGGGAGCCGCTGTCTGCGGGTATTATGTCGTTGATGATTTTTAAAATGGTGGTCTTTCCGGTGCCGTTGTCGCCGATAATGGCCACATGCTCCCCTTTTTTTATGTCAAAACCTATATTTTGGAATAACCGCAGGTCACCAAAGGATTTGGACAGGTTTTCCGCATGCAGCACATCATTGCCGCTGGCGCATCTCGGTTCCAAAGTGATATGAATGTCGGTGCGGGCCTGTGTGGGCTTTTCCAGACGTTCCACTTTTTCCAACAGTTTTTCCCGGCTTTCGGCACGTTTTATGGATTTCTCCCGGTTAAAGGATTTCAGCTTGGCAATGACTTCTTCCTGATGCCTGATTTCCTGCTGCTGGTTCATATATGCTTTTAACTGCGCGGCACGCAGCTGTTCTTTTTTGGCGGCATAGTCACTGTAATTTCCGGTAAAGACAGAGGCCTTTGTCTGATCGATTTCAATCACTTTGCTGGCAATACGGTCTAAAAAGTAACGGTCGTGGGAAACGATGATGACAGCTCCCTTATAGTTCATCAGATAAGTTTCCAGCCAGGTGATGGAGGACATGTCCAGATGGTTGGTTGGCTCGTCCAGCATAATCAGGTGAGGTTTGGACAAAAGCAGTTTGCCTAAAGCTATCCTGGTTTTTTGGCCGCCGGATAATGTGGAGACCGGTTTGTCAAATTCTTCTTCCGTGAAGCCCAGTCCTTTCAGCACACCCACAAGTTCGCTCCGGTATGTGTAGCCGCCTTCGGACTCAAAGCGGTGTGTCATCTGGGAATAGGACTCCATAATGCGGTCTAAGGCCGGCCCTGCGGTATTCTTCATTTCCAGTTCGGCCTGACGGATGCGGGCTTCCAAAGTAATTAAATCCTGCTTTACTGTCAGCAGTTCTTCGTAGATTGTATGGTCCGAATTTACGGATTGGTGCTGAGCCAGATAGCCGAAGGTTTTATCTTTGGATAGCGTCACGATTCCCTCGTCTGCCGGCAGATCTCCCACGATGATTTTCAGCAGGGTGGTCTTGCCTGCACCGTTAATGCCCACAATAGCGGCCTTGTCATAGTCTTCAATATGAAAGGACACATTTTTCAGGATGCTTTTTTCGTTAAATGTTTTGGAAATATTTTGACATGATAAAATCATGGTGTTTCCTCCTTAATTAAAATTTCATATTCTATTGTAAGGGCGATAAAACCTACTGTCAATTCATTGACATTATTTTCACAGACCTTTATAATAAAAATATTGGGCAGGCTTTCAGGAACTGTCGGGAATTAACTTTGCAAAGGATGCAGGATAAATTCAGAACAGCGGCAAGAAGATTCAGGCAGGTCAGATGCAACGATTGATTCTTTAACGGTTCCTGAGGAACGGAGGGAAGCACTGTGGAAGAAAAAGAGATATCGCAAGCGGTCATAGGCCGGCTGCCGCGCTATTTCCGATATTTGGGAGAACTTAAGGATCAGGGCATCGAACGGGTGTCTTCGCAGGAACTTAGCGATATTATGAATGTGACCGCATCACAGATCAGGCAGGATTTTAATAATTTCGGCGGTTTCGGCCAGCAGGGATATGGCTATAATGTGGAATACCTGTTTCAGGAGATAGGCAGGATATTAGGGCTGAACCGGGATCATAACCTGATTATCGTAGGTGCCGGAAATTTAGGGCAGGCGTTGGTGAATTACGGGAATTTTGAACGCAGAGGCTTTTTGTTTAAAGGGGTATTTGACAAGAATCCGCAGCTATACGGGAAAAAGATAATGGATAAAGAAGTACAGCCTATGGAAAATATGGAGAAGTTTGTGGAAACCAATCAGATTGACATTGCGGTGCTGACGATTCCGAAGACAGAGGCGGAAAAAGTTGCGGAACGGCTGGTGGGCTGCGGCATTAAGGGGATTTGGAATTTTGCCCATGTAGATCTGAGGGTGCCGGAGGAAGTGCAGGTAGAAAATGTCCATCTTTCCGACAGTCTCATGAAACTGGCATATAATATCAGCAGATGCCAAGACATCAGGAATGACCTTTCGGCCTGTAAAGCGAAGGCGGGAGGCGATACGGCGGCATATAAAAAGATATAGAGGACAGAAGAAAACAGAGGACAGAATGGGGTGGAATGTATGGCAAAATCAGAGGAGTCTTTCCGGCAGGCACTGTCAGGGAAAAAAGTGCCTGTATTGACGCTGGACAATAAGTGGCATCAGCTTTTTACGCAGGCACAGGCGGAAATACCGACGGATGTGCGCCGGGGGGAAGAAAAACTGAATGATCTGCTGAAAAGACAGGGAAAGCTGAATACGGAGTCTAAAGAAATCCGGAAACTGAAAAAAAAGCTGATGGCTGAAATTATGGAACTGGCGGATGAGGCCGGGGGAAATCCGGACGGAAAGACAAAGAAGAAGATGGAAGAGAAGCAGCGCCTGATTAACGACTGTAATCAGAAGCTGGAGGACTACGCGGATGAACTGAAGTTCCTCCCTGCAGAAATCGAGAGCGTCAATTATAAACTTATGCTGTCCACAATGGATATCTGTTATCAGAAGATTGCGGAGAATACGAAGGATATTGATGTCATCAACGAATGGGTGAAGAATGTCAGGATAGAAATAAAAAAGAATCTGGTGCGTAAAGAAGAGCGGGAGAAATCCACTTTTGATTTGTATTCTTATATGCATGATATTTTTGGGGCAGAGGTGATTGAGATATTTGACATGAAGTACAATCCGGAAGAACGTAGGAAGGAACGCGAACTGAGGAAGAGCGCGGCAGCGGGGAAAAACGGAGGTGCAGGCAAGACAGGGAATGTAAAACCGTGATAATTATGGATAAATGCGCCGGAACATTAGTTTCGGCGTTTTTTACAAACGATGCCGGCGCAGGCTGCTTAGCGGATGCTTCGGTATTTTTGAAAGGAAATGCTGCATATGGACAGGAAAGAGTGCGGAGAGATAGGAGAAAGCCGGAGGGGCACGGGCAGGAACATAAAAGAAACGGGTGTGAGTTATCTGGTGTCCTCGGAGGAAATGAAGAGATATGACAGGAATACCATAGAGTATTTCGGAGTGCCGTCGCCGGTACTGATGGAGAGGGCGGCGTTGGCGGCAGCGGAAGAAATAGAAGCCAGATGCAAAACAGGAAAAAAAGTGCTGGTAGTGGCGGGCTGCGGAAATAACGGTGGGGACGGCGTAGCCGTAGGGCGCATTCTCTTGCTGGACGGATACGATGTGGAGATATGTCTGATAGGAAGCAGGGAGAAATGCAGCCGGGAGACGGAGATGCAATTGGGGATTGCCGAAAAATACGGGTGCCTGATACAAAACAAAATAGGGGATGGGGAATATGATATTATTGTGGATGCCCTTTTCGGAATCGGGCTCTCCAGAAAGCTGGAGGGCATTTATGCGGAGGCAGTAAGAGAAATAAATTCCAAAGATGCTTTTGTATGTGCATTGGATATCCCGTCGGGAATCCATGCGGACACAGGGGAGGTTATGGGCGTGGCGGCAGCGGCGGATTTAACCGTAACTTTTGCATTCCGGAAATTAGGGCATATACTGTACCCGGGCTGCAAGTATGCAGGAGAAGTGGTATGCAGGCAGATGGGGATTACGGAGGAGAGCTTTTTGGGGAAAAAGCCAAGGGCGTATACGAGACAGGGAACAGCCTGCGGGCTGCTGCCATACCGGGAGCCGGGAGGGAATAAAGGGACTTTCGGAAAGGTGCTGGTGGTTGCGGGCAGCAGGAATATGAGCGGTGCCTGTAAGCTGTGCACAGAGAGCGCGTACCGTGCGGGAGCCGGTATGGTAAAGGCGGTCACGCCGGAGGAAAACCGGCTGGCGGTTCAGCTGGGAGTGCCGGAGGCTTTGCTTCTGCCCTATCCGGCATGGGAGGAAGAGGGGCTGTCCGGACAGAGCCGGGAAATGGAAGAAAAGATGCGGGAAGCATTTGCATGGGCCGATGCAGTGGTGGCGGGGCCGGGAATCGGAACCGGCAAGGAGGCGGAAAGGCTGTTGGAATGGTGTCTGACACAGACGGAAAAACCATTGGTCCTGGATGCGGATGCCATTAATCTGCTGGCCGGAAGGGAGCATCTGAGGCTTTATCTGGAAGAACATAGGGCGGCCGGGAGAAAGCTGATTATGACACCTCATGTAGGGGAGTTTGCCAGACTCTACGGCTGTTCGGCAGCGGAGGCAAAGAACGGGCTGGCACAGAAGGCAAAGGAACTGGCAGACCGGTATGGCTGCGTCATGGCGGCGAAAGATGCACGAACCGTGGTGACATGCTGTGGGAAGGACGGATGGTATGTGAATACATCAGGAAACGACGGCATGGCCACGGCAGGCATGGGGGATGTATTGGCCGGTATGATCGGAGGGCTGTTGGCACAGGGCATGGAAGCGGCGGAAGCGGCAGTGGTCGGCGTTTATATCCATGGCATGGCCGGGGATTTGGCGGCAGAAGAAATGGGAAGATATAGCCTGACGGCGGGGGATGTAATCCGCACTCTTGGTGCGGTTATAAGAATATAGGATGGGTTGGAGCATGGAAAAGAAAGATATTGCGGAGAAATATAAAAGAATATATGCGGCAGTGGATTTGGATGCCATACGCTATAACATGGAACAGATGAAGAAAAACATTGCACCGGGCACCGGAATCATGGGCGTGGTGAAAACCGACGGCTATGGGCATGGAGCGGTTCCCATAGCAAGGGAATTGGAATCCTTGGACTATATGTATGGCTTTGCCACGGCAACGGCGGAGGAAGCCTTGATTTTGAGAAAAAGCGGTATTTACAAGCCGATTTTGGTTTTGGGTTATGTTTTTCCCGATTTTTATGAGGAAATGATTGCACATGATATCAGGCTGACAGTATTCCGGCCGGATATGGCAAGACAGCTGGCGGAAACCGCCAAGAGGCTTGGCAGGAAAGCGGCCGTGCACCTGAAAGTGGATACAGGGATGTCCCGGATCGGAGTCCGGCCGGACGGGGAAGGGCTGGAATTGGCCAAAGAAATACTGCATTTGCCGGAATTGATTTTGGAAGGGATTTTTACGCATTTTGCACGGTCGGATGAGAAGGATAAGTCGTTCACGGAAAGGCAGCTTCTGCTTTTCCGGCAGTTTACGCTTCTTATAAAGGAGGAAACGGGATATCAGGTTCCGATCTGCCATTGCTCTAACAGTGCCGCGATTTTGGAGATGCGGGAAGCAGATTTGGATGCGGTGCGGGCAGGTATTGCGCTTTACGGGCTATGGCCTTCCGCGGAGACGGCCAGAGACGGCGTTTCCCTGAAACCGGCCATGGAGATAAAGAGCCGCATTATTTATGTGAAAAAAGTGGAGCAGGGAACGCCGATCAGCTATGGGGGGACTTTTGTTGCCCCGAAGGAAATGAGGGTGGCCACCATTCCCGTCGGGTACGGGGACGGGTATCCAAGGGGGCTTTCCGGAAAAGGATATGTGCTGGTGCATGGAAAACGGGCACCCATCCTTGGCAAAGTGTGCATGGATCAGTTTATGGCAGATGTGACGGATATTCCGGAGACGGCAGAGGACGATCCGGTGACGCTGGCAGGAAGGGACGGCAGGGAAGAGATTACCTTGGAGGAACTGGGGGAACTTTCGGGAAGGTTCAACTATGAACTGGCCTGCTGTATCGGGAAAAGAGTACCAAGGATCTATTTAAAATCAGGGGAGATAGTCGGGACAAAAGATTATTTTCAGGATTTTGAATAAAAATTGAATACCTTCAGATAAACTGGCAATAATTTAGCCATGAAAGTTTATAATGAAGGGTGAGAATAATGAAACGTGGAGATATTTATTATGCTGATTTGCGTCCTGTCATCGGTTCGGAACAGGGAGGCGTCCGTCCGGTGCTGATCATACAGAATGATGTGGGGAATAAGCATAGCCCTACGGTTATCTGTGCGGCCATCACATCGAAACTGAATAAAGCCAAGCTGCCGACTCATATAGAATTGGATGCGGGCAGATATGACATGGTGAAAGACTCCGTTATCCTGCTGGAACAGCTTAGAACCATTGATAAGAAGCGTCTGAAGGATAAAATATGTCATCTGGACAACGAGATTATGGGGAAAGTGAATGAGGGACTGCTGATCAGCCTGGAACTGAACGTATTATGCCATAATACATAAGATACTGCTTTGCGGCATGGAAATTCATTTGGGGTTTTATGCCTGTGCCGGTGTTTCCGTTAAGAGGATAGGCACAAAACCCAAAATGGATTTCCGTGGCCTGCCGTGTTCGCCGCTTGACGGAAGGAAAGTAAAATGGTATAGTTTACAGTGATATTTTATATGAAATACAAAAGGAGATGGGATTATGGACGATGGCGGGCCTACTGCCAGTATTATTCTGTTTATATTGCTGATTCTTACCGATATGTTTTTTTACGGATTCGGTGCGGCAATTCACGGGCTGAATGCAAAAGATATTGAGAAGCGGGAGAAGGAAGAGAAGGACAGAAAATCAAGGCGGCTGGCGGAGATTATTGACAATCCGGAAAAGTATGTCAATACGGTGCAGCTGATTGTCACGCTGATCAATATTATTATGGGCGGGGTTTATCTTGGGCTCTGGCTGAAGAACATCCGCCGGCTGGTAGAAAAGTATATGACAGGGAATGCTGCGGGCGTAGTGCCGGAAGGGATGGAAATTGTGGGGGCGGTATCGCTGGCACTTACGGTGATTATGCTTCTGTACATATTGTTGACCTTTGGGGTGCTGCTGCCAAAGAAAGTGGCATCCAGATATCCGGACAAGTGGGCATATATGTGCATAGGGCCGGTATATTGCGTGATGAAAGCGCTGAGTCCGTTTACCGGGCTTGTGACGGTGAGCACGGTCGGCATCCTGCGGCTGTTCGGCATGAAAGAGGACGAAGGGCTGACGGATGTGACGGAAGAAGAAATCATATCCATGGTGAACGAGGGGCATGAACAGGGTGTCCTGCAGGCGGCAGAGGCAGAGATGATTACGAATATATTCGAATTCGGCGACAAGGAAGCGCAGGATATTATGATTCACAGGGGAGATATGGTCTGTGTGGAAGCGGAACTGTCTTTGCGGGAGGCCATTGAATTTATGCTGGAAACCAACAACAGCCGGTTTCCGGTTTATGAGGAAAATGTGGATCATATTATCGGAATACTGCATGTGCGTGATGCAATGCGGCTGCAATTTAACGGAGCCGAGTCAGACTGCCCGGTGAGGGATATGGAAGGGCTTCTGAGGGAGCCGGTGTTTATTCCCGAAACGAAGAATATAGACGGTTTGTTTCAGATGATGCAGTCTTCCAAGACACAGATGGTCATTGTGGTGGACGAATACGGGCAGACATCGGGGCTGCTGGCCATGGAGGATATTTTGGAAGAAATTGTGGGCAACCTGATGGATGAATATGACGAAGACGAAGAGTACATTGAAGCTACGGACAATGCAGGCGAATATATCATAGAGGGAAAGATGCCGCTGCGGGATTTGGAGGAACGGTTCGGCATATGTTTTCAGGAGGAGGAATTTGAGACGCTGAACGGTTTCCTGATAGCCAAGATGGACAAGATCCCGGAAGAAAACGAAGAATTTGAAGTGGACGTGGACGGCTATAATTTCAGGATATTGTCGGTAGAGAATAAAATGATACAGAGTGTTTTGGTCACACGGATCAGAAACGAGGACAAAAACTAAAACCAGAAGGAGATAAAAAAATGTCAGGACATTCAAAATTTGCAAATATTAAGCATAAGAAAGAAAAGAACGATGCGGCAAAGGGGAAAATCTTTACGATTATCGGAAGGGAAATTGCGGTAGCGGTAAAAGAAGGGGGGCCGGATCCGTCCAATAACTTTAAGCTGGCACAGGTGATTGCAAAAGCCAAATCCAATAATATGCCCAACGATACCATTGAGCGGGGCATTAAGAAAGCGGCGGGCGACGTAGGAAACGTAAATTATAAATATGTGACTTATGAAGGCTATGGGCCTAACGGCATAGCCATCATTGTGGATGCGCTGACGGATAATCAGAACCGTACGGCGGCAAATATCAGGAATGCATTTACCAAGGGGCAGGGCAGCATCGGTACCCCCGGCTGTGTTTCCTTTATGTTTGATAAGAAAGGGCAGATTATCATTGATAAGGAAGAATGTTCCCTGGAGGCTGACGACCTGATGATGATGGCTTTGGATGCCGGGGCAGAAGATTTTGCGGAAGAAGAGGATAGTTATGAGATACTGACTGATCCGGACAGCTTTGAAGAGGTGAGGAAAGCCATAGAAGAGGCAGGGATAGAGATGATTTCTGCGGAAGTCACAATGATCCCGCAGAATTATGTGGAAGTGACTGACGAAACGGCACTGAAAAATCTGCAGAGGACATTGGATCTGCTGGATGAGGACGACGATGTGCAGGCAGTGTACCATAACTGGGATGAATAAGGGATTCTGAAATATCAGGAATCTTAAAACTCAAAGATAAGGAATCTTCAAAACCAAATATTAGGAATCTTCAAACATAGGGAAGGGGCTGGCATAAGATGGGAAAAGAGCATGGGGAAAGAGAGAACTACGGAAAAGGCACCATATGCATTCAGTCGGGATGGAAACCGAAGAACGGGGAGCCACGGGTGCTTCCTATTTATCAGAGCACGACATTCAAATATGAGACTTCGGAGCAGATGGGCAGGCTGTTTGATTTGGAGGAAAGCGGTTTTTTCTATACCCGTCTGCAGAATCCGACCAATGAGTATGTGGCACAGAAAATCTGCGAATTGGAAGGCGGCGCCGCTGCCATGCTGACCTCCTCGGGACAGGCGGCAAATTATTATGCGGTCTTCAATATCTGTGAGGCAGGTTCCCATGTGGTGATGTCTTCCACCATATACGGAGGTACCTTTAACCTGCTGACGGTGACAATGAAGAAAATGGGCATAGAGTGTACCGTAGTGGATCCCGACGCGCCGGAAGAAGAATTGGAAAAGGCATTCCGGGAAAATACCAGATGTGTTTTGGCGGAAACAATTGCGAATCCTGCTTTGGTAGTATTGGATATTGAGAAATTTGCAAAGCTGGCGCATGCCCATCAGGTTCCTTTGATTGTGGACAATACATTTGCGACGCCGATTAACTGCAATCCGTTTCTGTGGGGAGCCGATATCGTGACCCATTCCACTACAAAATATATGGACGGACACGGAATGTGCGTAGGCGGTGCAATCGTGGATTCCGGTAACTTTGACTGGACGGCCTGTCCGGAAAAATATCCGGGCCTTTGTGAGCCGGATGAGTCATATCACGGCATTACCTATACGGAAAAATTCGGGAAGCTGGCATATATCACAAAGGCAACTTCCCAGCTGATGCGGGATCTGGGAGCCATTCAGTCCCCGCAGAATGCTTTTCTGCTGAATGTGGGGCTGGAAACACTGCACCTGAGAGTGCCGAGGCACTGCGAGAATGCTTTGAAGGCAGCGGAATATCTGGAAGGGCATGAAAAGGTGGCATGGGTGAATTATCCCGGGCTGAAGGGAAATAAATATTACGGGCTGGCACAGAAATATATGCCTAACGGTACTTGCGGCGTGATTTCCTTTGGCTTAAAGGGCGGGAGAACTGCGGCTTCGGAAATGATGGATCATCTGCAGCTGGCGGCAATCGTGACGCATGTGGCGGATGCACGCACATGTGTGCTTCATCCGGCCAGCCATACACACAGACAGATGAATGACGGACAGCTGAAAGAAGCAGGCGTTGCGCCCGATTTGATCCGGCTTTCCGTGGGGATCGAGAACGCGGAGGATATTATCAGTGATCTGGAGCAGGCACTCCGTAAGGTATAGGCCGTAACGTGCAGGCCGTAAGGAAAGGGATATGAAGAAGGAAAAAAACTGGTTGAGTTATCCGTTATGGCTGCTTTATGCCTTGGTTACGGTTTCTTATGCGGCGGCATGCCTGATGGGAGGCTGTGTCTTTGCCGGAGGTTTCGGGTATTATATGGCAGGCGGAGTCCTTATGCTGGCGTTTGGCGGGGTTGCCGGAATATGGTTCGTGGGTCATCGGCTGGCCGGCCAGCTAGGAGAGAAGCTTTCGGGCTTCCGGCTGAAAAAGACGGCTGAGTTATTTGTGGTGCTGTTGTTGTGTGCGGCGGCTGTGGGACTGCGTCTGTATCTTATGGCACGGTATGACGGAACGGTAGGAGGCAGTGAATTTTATGATATGGCATCGGTAAAGGCCGGCGGGGGAGTGCCTTGGATAGCGCATGGCGCTTCCCGCATATATGCATGGACATTGGCCATAGTGCTGTCCTTTGCCGGCAATAAGCCGCTTGCGGGTGTGGTGCTGCAGATTCTGCTGCAGGTTTTTGGCATGTTTGTTTTTTATTATGCGGTACGGCTTCTGACCGGTCGGGCGGAAGCCTTTTTTGGGTCAGCCCTTTTGGCTTTTGCCCCGGAAATATCCCGCGGGATATTTACGCTATCGCCGGAACCGCTTTATTTTCTGCTCTACATGGCCATCCTGCTTTTGTGCGGCTTTTCTGTGAAAAAGGGATACGAAAAAGATCTTTCTGAGGCAAATGCCCAAATAACGGAAGCAGGCCCGGCCGGGGCATGCAGTAAAAGGGCGGCAGGGAAGGGAAATCGGAGAAAATACGGACTGTCCGTATTATGCGGCATAAGCATCGGCTTAGCCGGATATTTGGATTTATTCGGCTGGACGATGCTGTTTTTTGCGGGCAGCGTAAGCATGCGGAGGAAGACGGAAGACAGTAAAAGAGGAGTTTTCCTGCGGATGCCGTATTTGCTTTGTATTTTGGCGGCCTTTCTGGCGGCGGCTGCTTTTTTCGGAATGGATGCGGCGGCCGGAGGGCATTCCTATAGAGAAACCTTGTCTGCATGGCTGTCGCATCCGTTGTCCGGATTTTCCCTGCGGACGGGGATAGGGGACATAATGGGAATGGACTTTTTCCGGGTATCTCCGGCTAAGCTGCTGATCTGTTTCTGCGGGGCATTCGGTATTGTGGGGTTCTGGTTCCGGAAAACGGCGGAACAGGATAGGTGGATTTTATTGTTTCTGATTCTTTTGTCTTTCCGGCTGACGGGCTTAAACAGTATGGGGGACAGTACATTCATGATGGCAGTATGGGGAGTTCTGGCCGGCATCGGCATCTGCTCTATGGGAAGGCAGCAGGCAGCAGCGCATCCGGCAGGAATGCTTTCGGCGGAAAGTGGTTTTGCGGGCATGCCTTCCGCGGGGACGGAGAGGGAGAAAACGGTTGGGCAGAAGGACGGAACAGAGGCTCAGACAGCAGCTGCGGGCATCGTAGGCGAAGGAGAGCAGGGAGAAAAAGAGGTGCCGGCAGACGGAAAGCCGAAAGTGAAACTGATCGAGAATCCGCTGCCTTTGCCTAAAAAGCATGTAAGACGGGAAATGAACTATGCGAAGGAGATAAAAAGCGACGAAATGGAGTTTGACCTTTCCGTTCAGGAAGAGGATGATTTCGATATTGACTGAAGACGAAAAATAAGTATAAAAATAAGATTTCCAGGCAGACTAGAAAGAAAAGATGCCGGTTCCTGCAAGCGGGGACGCGGCCGGGACACAAAAAAGGAGAATGCCATGGGAAATCAGAAATCGAAAGGTGCGAAAAACGAAGACACCAGAGAAAAAGAGAACGGGAAAAAGGCCGATGAGGAAAAGCAGCGGGACGAAAGAATTGAAAAAACCGGTCAGGTGACTTTGGATAAGAACGAGCGGAAGCATAAAATTCATCTGATTACGATTATCGGGGAAGTGGAGGGACATGATAATCTGAACAGCAGTTCCAAAACCACCAAATATGAACATATCCTGCCGGAACTGGCGGCCATAGAGGACAGCAGCGATGTGGACGGCGTGCTGATTCTGCTGAACACTATGGGAGGGGATGTGGAGGCAGGACTGGCCATTGCGGAAATGATTGCTTCATTAAGCAAGCCTACGGTTTCGTTAGTGCTGGGCGGGAGTCATTCCATAGGGGTGCCCATTGCGGCCAGCACGGACTATTCTTATATTGTGCCTACCGGAACTATGGTTATCCATCCGGTACGGATGAACGGGATGGTGATAGGCGTACCGCAGACTTTTGACTATTTTAAGCAGATTCAGAACCGGATTACCGGTTTTGTATGCAGTCACTGCAAAATAAGCAAATCCAGACTGGAAGAACTGATGATGGAAACCGGCGTGCTGACTAAAGATGTAGGGACTATATTGGTAGGGCAGGAAGCGGTGAATGAAGGGATAATCAATGATGTAGGGGGAATCAGGGAGGCGCTGGCTCATCTTCACGAAATGATTGATGACAATTAGCTTTTTAGATGCTATACTATAGAAATTGGATAAGCTGCGCACTGATGTCAGTAAGATAAGCCGCCGCCTGTTTCCGAAGTCCTATCTTTGATTGAGACGCGTTTTTGCTCCGCGGCAAACGCAGGGGGACCAAGGCTAACATTATTCTTAACGGAAAGACATTGTTGCGCACAGATGCATAAGTATGGGAGGCATGTAGTATGGCATCCGGACAGGGTAGCAGAAACAGTACAAAAAAAAGTACGGGAAAGAAAGGCACATCGGGAAGGAGTCCCCGCGGGACATCCGGGAAAGGGAAAAGTACATCCGCAGGCAGGGCGGTAAGGCGGAGCGAGCCGATGGATGTTGCAATTAAGCATGAGGTGATGCTGATAGCGGTATTTGCCATGGCGGTTTTTCTGTTTTTATGTAATTTCGGCATAGTGGGCGTGATGGGAGATATAGTCAGCAATGTAATGTTCGGCATTTTAGGACTGACATCCTATGTTGCGCCGATTTTGTTTTTCCTTGCAGTTGCTTTCGGCATCTCGAATAAGGGGAACAGCATTGCCGTCAGGAAGCTGGTGGCAGCCGTCATATTGTTCCTGCTGATTGGGATGGGCTGCGACTTAATGACAGGGGCGTGGAGCGAGAATTCCTTCTACAGTGCGAAGGCATTATTTGAGCGCTGCAGCAGGGATCATAACGGCGGAGGCCTGATCGGGGGGACGCTGGCTTTCCTTTCCTACCATTTTCTGTCCATGGTGGGGACGGCCTTGCTGATTATAGTCTTGGCTGTTATCTGCTTGGTCATCATAACGGAGAAATCCGTTATGAACGGAGTGAGGAGCAGGGGACAGCGCGTCTATGAAAGGACAAGGGAAGATGCTTATAACCGCAGGGAACGTGCCCAAAAGAGACGGGAAGAGCAGGAGCGGCTCCGCAGGGACAGAGAGGAAGAGAGAAGGATAAGGAAAGAGGCCGAAGAGGACGAGAAGATTCTCCGGATGGATAAACGGGTATCCGGGGTTATGCTGGATACCACACTGACGGTAAAGGAAGAGAAAGAGAGCAATGCGCATCTTAGGGACGATATACATGAAATTGTCCTGACCGATTTGGATGAGTCGGAAATCAAAGAAGAGGAAGTGATGGCGGAAAGAGCCGGGGATGAGGAAATGCTGCCGGATCTGAGTCAGATACATATCACATCCGCCTATCAGGCAGCGGAGGAAGAAACGGCGGAACAGATGCTGCCGGCGGAAAGCCCTGAAGGATCCGGTCCGGAGGTTTCTTCCGACAGAGCCGGGAAGAACGGATATGCGGCGGGCTATTCGTATTCTGAGACAGCTTTTTCGGGCGGAACGGAGCAGGATGGCCGGGTTACGGCTTTTTCGGACGTAACAGAGGCAGCGGGTCAGGCGATGTTTTATGGGGACGGAGCGGAGGCAGCCGGCCGGGCGATGCCTTATGGGGACGTAACGGAGGCAGCCGGCCGGGCGATGTTTTATGGGGACGGAGCGGAGGCAGCGGGCCGGGCGATGCCTTATGCGGGCAGAACGGAAGCAGCGGGCCGGGCGATGCCTTATGCGGGCAGAACGGAAGCGGCCGGTCAAGGGAATGCTTCTTCCGATGACGGGACAGAGGAAATGAGTCCGAACGGGACGGAACGGGTGCGCCCCGCTGCCAGGCCGGCCGTAAAAGAGGGCATGGGAGACGGAAAGGCACAGGCATCCTGGAAAGCAGAGGCAGCAGTGCCGAAGAAATATATCTTCCCTTCCCTGAATCTGCTGAAGAAGGGAGCGGGATCCGGAAACGGTGATTCTGCCGTCCAGCTTAAGCAGACGGCCATCCATCTGCAGAAAACATTGGCCACTTTCGGCGTGCGGGTGACGATTACGGATATCAGCCAGGGACCCACCGTCACAAGATATGAACTGCAGCCGGAGCAGGGGGTTAAGGTCAGCAAGATAGTGGGCCTGGCGGATGACATTAAGCTGAATTTGGCTGCCACGGATATTCGCATAGAGGCTCCCATACCCGGGAAAGCGGCGGTAGGCATAGAAGTCCCCAACAAGGAAAATTCCGTAGTGGCCTTGCGTGAATTATTGGAATCCAAAGAATTCCGGGATTTTTCTTCCAATCTTGCCTTTGCGGTAGGGAAGGATATCGGGGGAAAGACGGTAGTGGCGGACATTGCCCGCATGCCCCATATGCTTATAGCCGGCTCCACCGGTTCCGGTAAATCGGTATGCATCAATACCCTGATTATGAGTATTTTGTATAAAGCACATCCGGATGACGTGAAGCTGATCATGGTGGACCCGAAAGTGGTGGAATTAAGCGTCTATAACGGCATTCCTCATTTGATGATACCGGTGGTGACGGATCCGAAGAAGGCCGCGGCGGCACTGCACTGGGGCGTGGCGGAAATGACGGAACGTTATAAGAAATTTGCGGATTTCAATGTGCGGGATTTAAAGGGATACAATAAGGCGGTGGAGACAATGAAGGAAAGGGGCGAGGATGCCCCTGCCAAAATGCCGCAGATAATCATTATCGTGGACGAGTTGGCCGATCTGATGATGGTTTCGCCGGGAGAGGTGGAAGAGTCTATCTGCCGTCTGGCGCAGCTGGCCAGGGCGGCGGGCATTCACTTGGTGATTGCCACACAGCGGCCTTCCGTGGATGTCATCACAGGGCTGATTAAGGCAAACATGCCAAGCCGGGTTGCCTTTGCGGTTTCCAGCAGCGTGGATTCCCGGACAATTCTGGACATGAACGGGGCAGAGAAGCTTTTGGGCAAGGGCGATATGCTGTTTTATCCGCAGGGATATCCAAAGCCGGCCAGAGTCCAAGGGGCTTTTGTTTCCGACTCAGAGGTGTCGGACGTAGTGGACTTCTTGAAAAATCAGGCTATTGGAAATGTGTACAGCGAAGATGTGGAAGCGCAGATTAAGACGATGGGCACTGCCTCACCTCAGGGCGGAGGCAGTGAAGGTGGCAATTTTGATCAATATTTTGCGGAAGCCGGGAAATTTATCATTGAAAAGGATAAGGCATCTATCGGAATGCTGCAGAGAGTGTTCAAGATTGGCTTTAACCGGGCGGCGCGGATCATGGATCAATTGTGTGAGGCAGGCGTAGTAGGAGAAGAAGAGGGCACAAAGCCGCGGAAAGTATTGATGAGCATGGAGGAGTTTGAACAGCTGATTGAGGAAAGCGTCTAAAGCCCCATTCCTTCAGACTAAGAAAGGAGCATGGTCGTTAAGATGAAAGCAGATATTCAGATAGCACAGGAAGCAGTATTGGAACCGATCGTAAAAGTGGCGGAAAGCCTTGGGATGGAAGAGGACGATTTGGAACTGTACGGAAAATATAAGGCTAAGATTTCCGATGCCTATTGGAAGAAAATAAAAGAGAGGCCGGAGGGGAAATTAATATTGGTGACGGCCATCAATCCGACGCCGGCAGGAGAGGGCAAAACTACGGTCAGCGTCGGGCTGGGGGAGGCATTTGGACGGCTGGGGAAAAAAGCCGTTCTGGCATTAAGGGAACCTTCTCTGGGACCCTGCTTCGGCATGAAAGGAGGAGCCGCGGGGGGCGGATATGCCCAAGTGGTGCCGATGGAAGACTTGAACTTACATTTTACCGGCGATTTCCATGCAATCACTTCTGCAAATAATCTGTTGGCGGCAATGCTGGATAATCATATTCAGCAGGGAAATGAATTAGGCATTGACACAAGGCAGGTGGTCTGGAAAAGATGCTTGGATATGAATGACAGGGTTCTGCGCAACATTGTGGTTGGTTTAGGGAGCAAGGCGGACGGCACGGTGAGGGAGGATCATTTTGTCATTACCGTGGCTTCGGAAATCATGGCAGTGCTCTGTCTGGCCGAGGATATGGAGGATATGAAAGCACGGCTGGGCAGGATGGTAGTGGCATATACCCGAAAGGGGGAGCCGGTGACTGCCGCCGATTTGCAGGCAGTAGGAGCCATGGCGGCTTTGCTGAAGGATGCCTTGAAGCCTAATCTGGTTCAGACTCTGGAACATACGCCGGCTTTGGTTCACGGAGGGCCGTTTGCCAATATTGCCCATGGATGCAATTCGGTACGGGCTACGAAGGCGGCTTTGAAGATGGGAGATTACTGCATTACGGAGGCTGGGTTTGGTGCCGATCTGGGAGCCGAGAAGTTTTTTGACATTAAATGCCGTCTGGCGGGGCTGAAACCGGATACCGTAGTCTTGGTGGCGACCATAAAAGCACTGAAGTATAACGGCGGCGCGGCGAAAGCGGATTTGAAGGAAGCAAATCCGGAAGCATTGCGGCAGGGCATTGCAAATCTGGAAAAGCATATGGAGAATCTGCAGAAATATAAAGTGCCGGTAGTGGTTGCACTGAATTCTTTTGTTACCGATACCCAGGAAGAAGTTGCTTATGTCAGGGATTTCTGCAGGGAAAGAGGCTGTGAATTCGCATTGGCAAAAGTGTGGGAATATGGCGGGGAAGGCGGCATTGAACTGGCGGAGAAGGTAATGGAGACTCTGGAGACGAAGGAGAGCCATTTTGAGCCGCTTTATAAGGACGCGCTTACTTTAAAGGATAAGATAGAAACCGTGGCCGGAGAAATTTACGGAGCCGGAACAGTCAGCTACACTTCTGCGGCCGACAGTCAGCTGAAAAGGCTGGAAGAACTGGGATTCGGGCATCTTCCGGTATGCATGGCAAAAACACAGTATTCTCTGTCGGACAATCCGGAACTGCTGGGACGGCCGGAGCACTATACCATGCATGTAAGGGAAGCATATGTATCCGCAGGGGCAGGATTTGTGGTAGTGCTGACCGGAGCAGTAATGACAATGCCAGGACTGCCGAAGGAACCGGCGGCTTTGCGGATTGACGTGGACGGGAACGGGGTAATTAAGGGACTGTTTTAAGAGAAGGGAAGGTACGGAATATGGCACATATAATTGACGGAAAAGCAATCTCTGCGCAGATAAAGGAAGAGTTGAAGGACAGGGTAACCCAAATGAAAGAGGAGGGCAGAGAATTGACCTTAGCAGTCATTCAGGTGGGCAGCGACCCGGCATCTGCCGTATATGTGGGCAATAAGAAAAAAGCATGCCAATCTGTGGGAATCCGCTCCCTTTCTTATGAATTGCCAGAGGAAACTACGGAGGAGAAGCTGCTTGGCCTGATAGAGGAACTGAACGGGAAAACGGATGTAAACGGGATACTTGTGCAGCTTCCGCTGCCAAGGCATATCAATGAAGATAAAGTAATTAGTGCAATCCGTCCGGAAAAGGATGTGGACGGTTTCCATCCGCAGAACGTGGGAAAGCTTTGCATCGGCCAGCCAGGCTTTGTTTCCTGCACTCCGGCAGGCATTATACAGCTTCTGAAACGTTCCGGCATAGAAATAGCGGGAAAAGAATGCGTGGTAGTGGGAAGAAGCAATATTGTGGGAAAACCTATGGCACTGCTGCTGCTTAGGGAAAACGGGACGGTTACGGTGGCTCATTCCAAAACGGAGGATCTGAAATCCATATGCAGGCGGGCGGATATTCTTGTGGTGGCCGTAGGCAGGCCGAAAATGATCACTAGGGAGTATGTGAAAGAAGGGGCGACAGTCATTGACGTGGGCATACACCGCATGGAGAACGGGAAACTCTGCGGCGATGTGGATTATGAGGACGTGGCACCTGTTTGCAGCGCAATTACGCCTGTTCCGGGCGGCGTGGGACCTATGACGATTGCAATGCTTATGAACAATTGTGTGGAATCGGTGGAACTTCAGGCAAAGTAGGAAAGGTAGTTAGTTATGAAATGTCCAAAATGCGGATATGAACTGACGGAAGGTCATTTGTATTGCGACAACTGCGGGGAAGAGATACGGATTGTGCCGGATTTCGAGCCGGAGATTGAGCGGGAAATGAATGAGACTTTGGCAACTTTGTTTGTGGAACTGGCAGAAGAGACGGCGCCTGTTTTGGCGGAAAATGGGGAAGAAACGGAACGGGCAAAGGGGTCAGAGGAAGAAGGGAACAAGGGTCGGATCAAAAAAATCGGAACGGGAATTCATAGGGAAAAAGGGGGAAAGGCTGGAACCGGCGACAGTGGGAGAAAGAAGCACGGCTGGATATTTGCCGCACTTTTTTTTCTGTTTCTGGCTACAATAGGGGCTGCCGCATGGGGAAATTATACTTACCGCAGGGCATATTCCGTAGAATATCAGCTGCAGGAGGCAGAAGCAGAGGCTGCCATGTCCAGATATGCCAAGGCCATTGCCTGGCTGGAAAGGGCGAATGAACTGGAGCCGGACAATGTGGATATACTTTTCCGGATTGCATATTATTACAAAGCCCAAGGGAAGAAAGACATGGTTCTGGAAACTTTGGGACGGATTCTGCAGAAAACAGATGTTTACGGAGAAGGGGCGGAGGAGCGGGCTTATCAGGAAACCATTGAAGTCTATAAGGAAATGGGAGATTATCAGGCAATCAATCAATTGCTGGAGGAATGCGGAAGGGCAGACATAGTGACAGAATTTCAGCAGTTTATGGCAAAGCCGCCCCAATTCAGCTATGAAGGTGGACGTTACAAAGAAGTGCTGCCCTTAAAGCTGAGTGCGAACACATCAGGGAAAATATATTATACTTTAGACGGAACTACGCCGAATGAACGCAGTGAGGTTTATACGGCACCAATTTTTCTGGAAATGGGTTCCCATATCGTGACGGCATATTTTGTGAATGATTACGGGATGGAGAGTGAAGTGGTATCCAACACTTATCATATTGAGATGCAGCCCCCGCCGGCACCTGAGGTTTCCGTTCCCAGCGGGGATTATGAGGATCCACATATGATTGAAGTGACTGTGCCGGAGGACTGCGTGGTATATTATACCTCGGACGGATCCGAGCCTACGATTGACAGTCCCCGCTATATAACGGCAATTTCCATGCCTTTGGGGCAGTCTGTCTACAAGTTCATGGCAGTCAGCCCGGAAGGGGCCGCCAGTGAAATTGTGGAATGCGCATACAATCTGGTTCTACATACGGATGTCACGGCGGACATGGCAGTGGCTAATGTCATACGCGCATTGATGAGGGCGGATGTGCTATTGGATGAAGACGGAAAACTACGCGGAATGAGCGGGCGCAATGTATATAAGTATAATGCGGTAGTGCGGATTGCGGGAAGCGGCGATTATTATGTGATTTATGAATATTATGAGGATGCTACGGGAATTCAGTCCAAGACGGAACGTATGTATGGGGTCAATATAGAGACAGGATTGGCATGCAGGATTACTTATGATGCAGACGGCAGAATAGTGCTGATGGATATATAGGGGGAGGGACGCGTTGGATATTATGTGATTGCCCTAAGGACCCGCTTTCGCTCGGCATCAAACGCAGCGGTACTAAGTTCGAAATCTGCCAATGGCAGATTTATACCTCACTAAGTACCGGCGTTTTCTGACGGTCCTTATGACAATCACATAATATCCAACGCTGCGTATTGGCAGAGTCTGCGGTGTAACTTTATTTTTCTGGAGCGTGTTTAAAAATTGCTTTCCGGCAGATGTGTGTCACAAATCTCCCGGAAAGCAATTTTCAAACACGCTCCAGTGCAGACGGCTTTTTATGCCGATATATTTATTTACAGAAAGTGGGGTGCGGTATTGCGTTAATGATATTGTTCAGTACCGCAATCCATAACTGCTCATTCGTTGCCTGAAGAAGAGCAATATTCATTTTTTCCTTTTCTTATTCTTAAATTTGGAACATTATAAATCTTTATCTGTCTGCAAATTATATGTGTATGGATAATAGTTCTGTAAAGTATTAACGTCTATTTGCTTGCCTGCATAAGTTTGGAAAAAATTATCATAGTCCGGGTTACTCCATACAGAACCATTCTCAAAAACTACTTCTTTTAGACAAAACAGCGAATATGCCACTTGATTAGCTTCTCCGCTTCCAACTTGAGGATAGTCTGTCATTTTTTCGCCGTCATATAATGACCAACCTCCATTATAGTTTTCTGTTTGGCAAGGCAAAAGATTTACATTGTCTGTTCTGACAATATAATCATAACTACATTCAGTGCTGCTATCCAAAAAATTCCAATACAATTTCAAAGGCACACCGTTAATATCATAAGCAAGCATACAATATTCCGTTTCAGTAATTGTATTGTCTGTATGATTTGTAAGTATATCATGGATATAAGGAAAACCATTATCATAATATAAAATATCCGCACTTTCATGGACAATGGATTCCGTTTGTTCTGCATTTTCAGTCGATTGCTTTGCCTGCAATGTACCATTGGAAATTATGGCAGATGCCAAAACGGAAGTGTTTTCATTATCCTTTTGCGAACAGCCAACCAATGCGCTTGCAAGCAGAAAACTCATACATATCATTACTTTATTATACCGTTTCATAAAAACCGCCCCTTTCTGAACAATGTTCGATCAAATCCCATACGGATATTTTACCACAAACATGCCACAATTTTATTAAATTTTCCTGAATCTTTCTTTACTTTATTATTTACAAATCATAATCTGTCTAGCCCGTTCCCTCTATTCTGTGCTGCCCGTCCTCGTCTTGCGGCAGCTGACCTATGGCTTTAGTTCTCTCTTTCTTTGGTAAATACAGTCTGAAGCAAGGATGACATTACGGAAATTTTGCCGACACACAGCACCGGAACTTATATCATTGTCATAGGGACCGTCGGAAAACGCCGGCACTTAGCGAGGTTTAACTCTGCCGCCGGCAGAGTTCGAGCTTAGTGCCGCTGCGTTTGACGCCGAGCGGAAGCGGGTCCCTAGGGCAATGATATAAGTTCCGGTGCGTCCCCCCCCCCTCCAAATTAACGCACACCTGCCAGAAAGCAATCTTCAAACACGCTCCAAGACAATGACATACAAACAATACTCTTTTCGGTAACAGCTCAGCCTGAATGTAATGTTGGGAGGCGGACGCCCGTGCGCGAGTTTTTTTAGCGGCCGGCAGCAGCGGAACTGCCTGTCCCGGTTTTCCGTGCGCTTTTTTCGGCTGGAGGTTTCTAAGCAGAATGAGAAAGTGTGTCACAAGCTACGG
>CAJUIM010000016.1 GCA_910586275.1 uncultured Lachnospiraceae bacterium
TGGTTGCCCTCGGAATCTTCAGGGCTGCATTGCTGTTTAGTTGTCAAGGTTCTTTTTCATAAAATAAATCGTTTCGTCTTCAAGTTTTTTCTGACGCAACTCTGATATCTTATCACACTTACCAGATTTTGTCAAGCACTTTTTTGATTTATTTTATTTTTGTTTTTGCTGTGTTTGTTGTTTTCACAACGATATTCATTTTACCAACTACTGCCAAGTTTGTCAAGCACTTTTTTTATTTGTTTTAAATTTATTTTTCATGTCTTTAACTACCCTGTATGAATTTCATTGGTAAATGAAACGGAGAAAGAGGGATTTGAACCCTCGCGCCGCGTGAACGACCTACACCCTTAGCAGGGGCGCCTCTTCAGCCTCTTGAGTATTTCTCCTTAGCCTGAACTCCAATCATATTATGAAGCACTTAATCTGTTATTCAACAGCGCATGTGTTATTATACATAAGAGATTCTTATTTGTCAATTACCTTTTTCAATTTATTTTAAAATATTTTGAAACAGCACTTCCCAACTGCAATGAATCATTCTTCTGAGTTATTCCCCATTCCATATTGCCCAATTGTCTCTTCTATTCTTCTCCGCACTTCAGCTGCTATCTCCACAGTCCGCATCCCTTTATATTCATCATAATACAAAGGCGGAAGATATATGATCTTTACGGTGACCGGCTTTATGGATTTTTCGTCAAATGGCTTAAAGGAATCTATCAAAGCACACGGAACAATCGGGCACTGAGCCTTTACAGCACTCTTAAAGCTGCCTCCTTTAAAATCCAACACCTTGTTGCCTTCTCTGCTCCTTGTCCCCTCGGCAAATATAAGGAAGTTCTTTCCGTCTCTCACCTCTTCCGCCACCTGCTGGATTACCTTCATGGATTGCCTGATGTCTTCCCGGTCTATAGATATGGAACCGAGGGCATCCACCACCTGTTTTAGCAGTATCACATTTCTGGCCTCTTTCTTTATAACAAAAGCAAACGGAACCGGACAAGATTCCAGAAACGCCAAGACATCATACAATCCCTGATGATTCGGAAAGAAAATGAAACCGTTCTGTTTTGGAATATTCTCCTCCCCGTGAGATTCTATCTTTACTTTTCCGGCACGGTTGGCAGCTATTGTCACCTTCTTTACGCAAGCATACGACTCCTCCATAGTAATATGCTTTTTCTTTCCGCACCACCATATCTGCATAAAATAGATAGGAGCCTTCAAAAATAATCTCATAACCATCATCGCTATTCTATACATAACTACACCCTATATCTTTCCGCTGCCGTTTCATACAAATCATTCCCTTCCGAATCAATGACAACCACGACAGGAAAATTTTCCACTTGCAGTTCATAGACCGCTTCCGTCCCCAAATCCGCATACGCTATTACTTTTGAGTTTTTAACAGTATGGGACAGCAGCGCACCGGCACCTCCTACTGCCGCAAAGTAAACTGCTCTGTTCCGTATCATCGCCTCCTTCACTGCCTCGGATCTTTTGCCTTTCCCAATCATTCCCTTTAATCCTGCATCCAAAAAATCAGGCGTATACTTATCCATGCGGCTGGCCGTTGTCGGTCCTGCGGATCCGATGACCCTCCCTTCCCTTGCAGGAGAGGGACCCATATAATATATGACAGTTCCGTCCAAATCCAGCGGAAGTTCCCCGCCGTTTTTCATTGTATCAAATATTCTTTTATGCGCAGCATCTCTTGCTGTATATATTGTACCGGTAAGATATACATAATCTCCCGCCTGAAGCCGCTTTATAACATCGCCGTCCATCGGCACTTTCACATATTTATCCATTACAATACCTCTTCAAATCTCCCGCACTACATGCCTGTTCACATGACAGCATATATTTACCGCTACCGGCAATCCTGCAATATGCGTTGGATATGTATTTATATTCACTGCAAAGGCAGTGCTGCTTCCCCCCAGCCCGCCGGGGCCAATGCCGGTTTTGTTTATGCTCACCAGCAATTCGTCTTCCATTTCTCTTATATAAGGTATGGGAGACCTCTCACTCGCCGGTCTTGTCAATGCTTTTTTTGCCAACAACGCACACTTTTCAAAAGTGCCCCCAATGCCCACTCCCACTACCATAGGCGGACACGCATTGGGCCCGGCTTCCCTGACAGCCGTGAGTACCGCATTCTTAACCCCATCTATGCCGTCAGCAGGTTTAAGCATGAAAACACAGCTCATATTTTCGCTTCCGAACCCTTTCGGCGCAACCGTAATCCGAACCTGCTCTCCGGCAGTCAGTTCATAATGAATCACTGCCGGTGTGTTATCGTTGGTATTTTCCCGGATCAGCGGATCCCTCACCACAGATTTGCGCAGATATCCTTCTATATATCCCCTGCGGACGCCCTCATTTACCGCATCCTCCAGAAATCCGCCTTCAAAATGTACTTCCTGCCCGATTTCCATAAAAATAACTGCCATTCCGGTATCCTGACAAATAGGGATCATGTCTTCACCCGCAATCTGCAGATTCTCTTTCAGCTGACCCAGAATCTTTTTCCCTAATGGTGCCTTCTCCGTCTGTTCCGCCCTGTTCAGGCATTCTTCCATGTCTGGTGCAAGGAAGTGATTAGCCTCTATGCACATTTCTTTAATGTGATCCGTAATTACCGATGTCTGTATAATACGCATAATTGCCCCATCCCGTTATCCAATAATAGTATTCTTAATTTTCTCCAGTTCTTCCTGAGATAGTTCCAGAGACTTCCAGCCTAAAGTCTGTCCGTCCTCCTCATAGCGGGGAATCAGATGCAGATGAAAATGGAACACGGTCTGACCTGCCGCTTCCCCGTTATTCTGCACAAGATTAAAACCGTCGCATTTTAATTTTTCCGTCATATGCATGGCCATTTTTTTTGCCAAAAGCATAACCTTTCCCACCGTTTCGTCCGGCAGGTCATACAAATCGTGATAATGATTTTTGGGAAGTATCAGAGCATGGCCTTTGGTTGCCGGACCCAAATCCAAGATTACCTTAAACTCTTCGTCCTCATAAAGCATCTTGGAAGGAATATCCCCGTTAGCTATCTTGCAAAAAATACAGTTGTCTTCTCTCATAACTTTCCTTACCGCACCTTTGGGCGCGTTTCCTTTCTTATCTTCTAATTTTCCTATTTGTCAAAAACAAAAATCTGATCCAAAGTGCGCAGCACCTTAAAATCTCCCTTCATTTTCATTTCTCCTGCCATAAATGCCCGCTGAAATGTCATTCTTCCGTTAATAATCTGATCCAGCGACTGTCTGCTTAACTGCAGTTCCACATCGGCGTTATCCGTTGTGCCAAACGAACATTGCAGTTCTGCATTCCGCACATCAATAATCAGGTTCTTTTTCTTCCCGTCAATAACAAACCGGTATACTCCGCTGAATCCGGGCTGAGGTCTGAAATGCTGCTGAAGCTGAGTAATTATTTCACCCGTCTCTTCCGTTTCTCCGTTATTTAGCATATCCCGGAACAAGCTTGTCAATTCTTGAATGTCTTCTTTTTGTCTTTGTACATATTGGTCATCCGATGCATACTGAGATAATTGTTCCGATTCTTGGGGAGTTAAATCTATCTGGGTTCTGGAAACCATCTGGCGTATGGCCTGATTGCTGGCCGGCAGGGAGACTATCTTCTGGTTTACGGTACGGTACATGTTTTCCGCTTTTTTCTCAATCAGCGTAATATATTCATGATTGTCCTCCACGGAAGAAAGATCCGCAATATATCCGCATACCCCACTGCAGGGGCGGCCGCCCAGTATCTCCCAGGCAGACAGAAGATTCAGTTTACCCTCACGTTCCCCGTAAGTCGTAGACATAACAACCGGACACATATATATCTTGCTTATTTTTTCCTTATCACCATATAGCCAGCAGGAATCCAAAAACTGCTGCATGTATCCGCCTATCCCATACCACTCCACCGTGGTGGCCAGAATAATGCCATCAGCCTCTTTTAATGTCTGAGGCAAAGTAGTGATACTGTTTTTCAGTTCATAGAGCAGGAAACGTTCTACATCTACCCGCAATTCTTCCAACACTTCCTGCATTTTATTCAGCACAAATAATGTAGGGTCATCGATCAGGCCCCTGCCTCCATAATAAATGTTAATCTTCATGCTTTTTACCATTCCTTTCAAATCCGCTAAGACGGCATATCAATGCTGCAGTCATTCCTCCCAGAAAACCGCCTATATGTGCAGCATTATTGATATTGCTTCCCGCAAAACCGCTATATATGGAATAGGCAATCATAAATAACAGCCGTTTGACAGAAATCTGGTTCAGGCGGCCCTTATTGTATATTACCAATATCAGCAATGCCCCTATAATCCCGAAAATGGCACCGCTGGCACCGGCGGATAAAACTACGCTGCCGGAATAATACTCATACAGCATAGACAGAAAATTTCCGCACACACCGGCCCCAACATATAGAATTGCGTATTTCACGGAGCCCAGCCGTTTTTCCACTATCTCTCCAAGACAGTAAAGCATAATCATATTACTGGTCAGGTGTGAAATATCCCAATGCAGAAACAGGCTTGTCAGTATCCGATAATATTCCTTCCTGTTCATAAATTCCGCAAGGCCGACTGCACCTATATTATATAACAGATTCCCTGTAAATGTACATATAATAAAAATTATCACATTGGCCGCCACAAAAACAGTGGTCACCACCGGCACTTGATATTTCGTCTTCTCCTGCTTCTGCAGGGAATTGCCGCATTTCTGATTTCCTTCCTCCTGCCTGGCAGTCAGAAAATTCTCCAGTTTTCCCCTCATTCCATAGAAATCACAGACTTGATGTCCGGACACCAGCAGCCGGCCGCTGTTCCTCTCTATCACCCAGCACATCGCATCTTCGCCGCACAGCCGTGCTGCTTTTTCCGCATCATTGCATACAATCAAAGACAATATATGAATCTGCCCGATTCCCTTCTGTAGAAACAACTCTTTTATTTTACCTTTCATTTCCATATATTGATCATGCGACATATTAAAATTATCGTCATAGCAAATTACATGAAAGACATTGACATAGTGATTCTCCATCCGGAAATAAATAGTAAACTGCGGTAAATTAGACGGAATTTCCGTGTAACCTTCCTCTTCAAAAAACTCTTTGATCCTCTCTGCCATATCCTCTCCATTCTTATCCTGCCACCGGAACTTATCGGATAACACTCCGGGGCAGAACAACTTTCCGCTATGGTAAAGGGTATCATTTCCTTCCTGATGTGTCAATGCAATACTGAAAAGCACCACGCAAAGCGGTCTATGTAACCTGAATTCGGCGCAAATATCACGCAAAGTGGTGAAACGACCCGTCGTAGTACATATGCCGGGAATGAATTTTCAAACACCTTCTAGCGATAACAAAATGTCATTCTGCCAAACCGCAGTTCATCGCCCCGCTCAATTATGACTGTTTCATTCGGCTCCAGACGCAGTCCGTTTTTAAATGTACCGTTGGTTGAATTCAGGTCTGTTACACAGATCCCTTCCTCCCGGCTTGTAAAGCGTGCATGGATACGGCTGACCGTATTGTCTTTGATTACCACATCCACACTTCCTTCCAACTTTCCGACCGTACATGGAAGATGCCCCAGACTAATATGGTATTTATTTCCTTTGTTTGTCCCATATAGCTTATGTTCCGTTCTGCACATAGCAGTTTCCAAAAATACAGTATTTCCATACTCCGCTTCCTCGTCTGTTTCCCCCGCCTCTTTCTTCGAGTTTCTTCTGTAGTCCAAATACGGCACAGACCCATCATATGGGAAAGCAGCGGCATTCCGCGCCGGCAAAGCCGCAGAGGATTCCTCCATGGCCGTCTCCTTCTCTTTCCTGTACCCTTTCCTTTTCTTTCCGCAGAAATTAAATATGAAATATAAAAGCAAAGCTGCGGACATAAGAACCAGCACAATGCTGCCGGCCAAGGAAAGTATCCTTTCTTTGGAGGACATAATACAAAAATTCGGAATGGCAGCCACGCCGGCAGCAGCGGCCATACATATCAAAGATAGTATGCCGGCGGCCACTAAATGCTTGGAAGCATCCTCCGGTTCCTTTTGCCCACTCTGCCCGAAATCAGAAAAAATGTTCCTGTTTTCAGCCAAAATATCATCCCGGTTATTTTCCGTTATGGTATTTTCTGCCGGTTCTGCAGACTCTTCCATAGTCTCGATTACTTTCCCTCCCTTCTCCGTAAATAAATCTAATATACGGGACAATATAAATTCATTGTCCTGAGCCATTTCATAAACTTTGTATACAATATTTGCCGCATCCTCTTCCTGATGTTCTACCCTTTCCAACAGAAACTCGGCCAGCGGCAGATATGCCCCCTCTTCCCACTCATAATGTGGATAATATAAGAAAAAATATTCTCCGTTTTCGGGATTTCCAAAAATATATTCCGGTTCCAAAACAAATCCTTTACTGTTCAGCAGATAATTATCCAATTCTGCTAACGCCTCATTTATATGCTCAAACAAGCCACGGATCTGTTCGTACCCCATTGTCTTTTTCCCATACAGGCTGACGATGTTCTGCTTGGAACTTATCTCATAATAAAAATGGCACTCCCGATTTACATATCTTATTTTACAGTCCACAAAATACTTCAGCCTGTTTGCGGTAATCATTTTATGCCCATAGCTTTGCTTATCTTCGGTCTGCTCCTTTATGACTAAATAATTATGGTTCAGATCTTTATAATATTTTATGTTTTCCATGTTCATCTTTATCCCATCCCCATTGCTTTTATTTTCTTAACCAGCCTTACTTTCCTTATGCAATCCACAGGGCATATCCTCTGTGCCTCCCATCCGGCTCCGAAATTCCACCCGGTTGCCGCCACTCTCCCCCTGACTTCCGCCGAAACCGTTCTGTGCCCTATATCAATCCGACTGTCTATGTCGCTTGCATTGATATATTTTCTCTTACTTTTCAATGCATCGTTTTCCGTTACGGACTGCCTTATTCCCTTCTCTTCCTCCCCACAGCACAGACTCCCCCGAAAAGCCAGCAGATAAGCATCTTGCGTACATACACAGCAGTCATATAAGAAAAAGCACAGATCTATGAGCAAAACGCACAAAATGACGGCTGTCGGCACAATCATGGACGCTTCTACCGTAAAATACCCTCCCGTTTTCCTAAATTCCTTTTTGAACAACAGTCCACACCCCCAAACCAATTGCAAGAAACGGCAGAAAAGGCAATCTGCTTTTCCCGTTCACTTTATGAGCAGCAAGCAAAACAAGTGAAACAAATGCAGACAATGCCAACCCTATGCCAAGACTGACAAGGCAAGCTTCCATACCGGTCAGCAGCCCAAGTGCCATAGCCGCCCATCCGTCTCCATAACCAATGCTTTCTCTTGTGCATAAACTCACGGTCAGCAGGAATACTCCCGGTATCAAGGAATACAATATTGCCAGCCAATTCTTTTCCCCCTGCATTGCCGTATAAATAACCGCCGTCAGGCCAAATACTGCAAGAAACATATTAGGAACCGCTTTCTCCCTTATATCTGCAACGGCCAATATTACCATACAGATCATGGCAATCATCTGTCCACTCCACATAATTTCTTCCTCCCTGTCTCTAATCATATGTTTTTTTATTTCCATATGCCGTTTTCCGTAACCGGAATATCATTCCGCCAATTTTCCTGCTATTCGGAACCGCATTTAGAACACTTCCCCTTATCTCCCACTTCGGACAGATACACCGAAAAAACCGTCCGCTTCAGTCCTGCACAGTTTACGGAACTATGCGCTTTATTCCCGTATTTGGTAATATATGCGATTGCACTGTTCAAGCTGTTTCTGCATCTGGCGCAGGAGGAATACCTTTCACCGCCTTCATTCCTAAGTTCCGGAAGCATTCCGAAAGCCACAGCCTCAACCGAAGGGTTTAAATAGCTGCAATTACGGGCTATGTGATACACCGTTCCCTTCTCCGCTACATACACGATAGAATCCTCGCCCGGCATGCCTTCGCTTCTCTCCGCCACATCATAGCCGGTCCACGCCCTGCCATAATATCGGTTCTCCATAGCAAAATCCGGAAATCCCATAATCCGTATAAACGGTCTTACTTTATAGGATGCCACTAACTCTATCACTTGATTTTTCTTCATTACGGAAGAGTTTACAAAATGCAGTCCGGAGGCTCCGTTCACAATAGGGCTGCGTTCTAAATATCCCTTTCCGAGAATACTCATCACCTGATTCCTGGCATATCCTTCCGATAACAGAAAAGAATCGATTTCTCCCGCCAATACTCCGTCATCCCCTGTGGCTGTCTGATAGGCATACGCGTAAAAAGCCATCTTATTTCCTGTCTGATGCATAGCTGCCATCAGATTTCCATGCAGTTTCAAAATATCAAAAGCAAATAAAACATTGATAAAAAAGAAAAAGAAGGCCGGCAGCGCCATGGATGCTTCCACCGCCATGCTTGCTTTCTGTTTCTTGTTATGAAGGGAGGAAAAGAACGACATCCTCTTTTGAGTCCCAACAGAAGACCTAAATATAAGAATTTTGCAAATATGCATGAATAGACTCTTGCCCGGAGAAACAAATGTTTTTTTGATATGTTCACAGTTACAAACAGGTAACCCAAAAGAGGACATCGTTCTTTCTCTCCCTTCATAATTTTCAGTCATAGCCGTACCGTCTTTTCAGTTCGTAATGGTATCCGAACGCACTGGATATGGATATATCCGCCACAAAACTGTCAAAGCATGCATCCATACGGAAATGCCCGTTGCCAGGCGTCATACGGATATCCATTTCCATCACATCCATAGAACCCATAGTTTTCTTGTTATCTTCTTCCAGAAAGAGCATGACTCGCAGATAATCTTTGTAGTTCAGCCCCCTTCCCCCCGATGCCTTATCCGATATGCTGTCCGGAAAGCCTGCCAAATCGGCAATTCCGGTTTTCCAATCCGCCGCGGTCTTCAGCAGGGGAACTTTCCCGCCATTGAGAAGGCATTTTACATCCGACACGCTTTCCATATACGCCCATGCAAATAAAATTGCGTATTTTACCGGTTCTGCCAATTCCGGCACGAATAATACGGCAGTCAGACCGGATGCCAGCAATTCAGCCTCCGTACATTTTCCGGTATCGGTAAAAATATAAGCTACATTGGCTGCTTCACGCCACAGCAGCAACCGCTTTACCACATAATCCAAATTTTCCATATCCGAACCCTTGCCGGCAATTATGTATTCTATCTGATATTTCAACAGAGATTTTTCTAATTCATTCCCGTAAAAACCGAACTTCTCAAACAAATAGCAGTCAAACAGTAAATCCTCCGTTATCCCTGACGGCTGGCGGAAGCCTGGGGCAATGCCGGTTCCGTTTTTTCTTTCCCTGTGAGATATATAATTTTCCGGACGGATAACCGTGCCTGAAATGTACGTTCCCTTACCCAGAACTGTTCCCAGGGTGAAACTTCCTCTGGAAGCTTCCACCTTGTCTGCCGGATTGTCCAAAGTCACGGTTTCCTCCTGCCCTTCTTCATTGAGGTGTACTGGCAGTTTTATGGCATCTATGCGGGATTGGATACCCTCCCGCTCTTGTTCTATATCCTGGGTATCCAATTCCAGTTTTTTCACCTGTGCCGCCCGCTCTGCCAACTCTGCCAACATGCCCTCCACGGAAGAATCCTTCATATACTCCAACGCCTGCCGCTTCATCACATTTCCGCCATAATCAGAAGCTATGGAGTATTCCTTGACGACAGCCTTGTCCACAGAAAGTGCCAGCCAGTCGCGCCGGGCAAATAAATGATTCTCCCAAGCCATGCTTAAGCCGCAGTTTTTCTGCATATAACTCCTCAGATGTTCCGAAGAGTTTTCGGCCGCAGCCTTGGATGTTCCGTAGGACATGTCCACAAACAGTAAGTCATACTGCTCCAACAGTTCTCTGTGAAACTCTGCCAAAACGCTGTTCGTCCCGATATCCGCTATGCATTCCGCCTCCATCCTTACCGTATGCATCCTCGCCCCTTCCACTATGACCAGCACAAAAGAAAGAAGCAAAGCCAAAACCAAAGACAGATATACGGTCAGGTATCCTCCCGCCTTTCTCATGACATAACCGTATTGCTGTCTTCGGTTATTTTCTTAAAAACATTAGTCACCAAGATTCTAAGCTGTTTCTTAAAAATAATGACAAGTCCAATCAAAACCACAATGATTAAAATGACTTCCACTGTTCCCATCCCCTTTTCTTCCGTTATAAATTCCTTAAAGTTCTTTAGTCTCCTTCTCATATTTACCTCCGTTTCTGTGCGGCTTTTCCTATATGTCAAGTTTGCAATGCCGCACGGACACAAACTTACAAGTTAAAAATTATCGGTTAAACGGAAAAGGAAAAATATGCAGGTATGATAATAAGCATCATAACGATTCCCAACATCATCATCATTGGCAAAAGCAGTTTTGTCCCCGCTTCCTCCCCCAGCCTTCGTGCCATATTCTTACGTTCTTCAAAAGCATTTCCGGCCTCCTGCCGAAGTGCCTCCAAAATACCGCCGCTCCCTTTCTTAAGGTTCTGCACCAGCAGATTCGAAAACTTCATATACTGCATCATACGGCATCTTTTGCCGAAACGACTGTATGCGACAGATTCCGAGACTCCGCTGTCCAGTTCATGGCAGGTAAACAGCATCTCTTCATATACATAATGCATAGTGCCGCCCTCCTGTTTTTCCTTCTCATAATCCAAGGCTATTTTACGGAAAACATTGCGCACTGTCATTCCGGCTCCCATATAAAGCGTCATGCGGCTGACCAGTTGAGGATAATCCAAGAGCATCTGTCTGTTTCTTGCTTCCATCTTATTCTGCAGATCTTTATCTCTCAGAAAATAAACGGTACCCGCTCCGATTACGATTAACAGGAATATGAAGCTGCTGCCATTTTCCTTTTTCTCACTCCATATCAGTTTTTTTCCGTCCACATATTCCGGCAGTTCCACCTGTATCTCATGTCGGTTTTTCTGCTCCTGCAGATTCAGCAAATTGTATACTTCTTTCCGAAACGCCTCTTCTTCCGAATATATAGGAGGGAAAACATGCACCGGGAAATTATATTCTTCTGCATAATCCTTATACGTCATTATGGCTGTCAGGCAGACCTTTTGCCCTTCTTCTCCTACCTTCTCGTTGGATACGCTGCCGTCCGATAAAATACAAGAGTAATTATCGCTTTCCCATTCTATACGGAAAGGATATCCTTCTGCATTTCGGATTAAGTCCAGATTTCCCCTTACCTCTTCCAAAGAAGGATTTTCAGCCAGTATCAGATCCGGCAGGCTCCCGGCCAACTGTTTCCCCAGCTGCCTTACTATATTTTTTTCATATTGCTGTTCTCCCACATAAACTACAAAGTCCTGAATATCGGAGTCCCCGTTTTCTTCCCTGATTTCCGCCTGTAGTTCTGTTTCCGCATCTCCCATGCCATACGCATTTCTTTTCAAGTACTTTCCGTCCTTTAGCGTTCCGCCCACCTCATCACTTAAATAAAGGCTTACGGAAAATAATGTACCTGCAAAAAGCATTCCTGCCGCGAGTCTTATTTTACTCACATAGAACTGCCGCAGCCATTCCCCTTCCCTTTCCGCCCTTCCTCCGCTGTCCGGCCATAATAAACAGATATTTTCCTGAATTTTTTTATGACTGAACATCCCTTTCTTCCTGCCTGCTTCATAAAGATATGCGGATAATCCCATACCTTTCCGCCGCGCCATACAGTACAGAACCAGAAACATAACTATTACCGCTGCATAAGCCACTATCATTTCACACCTCAATATTTACTATTTTTCTTGATAAAATTACTGCGCCGATATAGACTGCCAGACATGCCGTCATCAGAATTATGCCTATAGGATTATGATACAGCACATCAAAAAATCCCTTGGAAGTAATGCTGATATAAAGCAAAATGCCGAAAGGCACCACATTCATAATCTTTTGCTCCAGTTTCCTTGCGCTGATCAACACCTGTATCTCACTTTCCGTCTCTGCCTTGTCTTCAATGACGGACGCACTGCGTCCGATTACTTCCGTCAGATTTCCTCCGCTTCTTTTAGCCGCCGCAAAAACCTGCGCAAACTCTTTAATCTCATCTATCCCGGAACGCCTGCCAAAATCATACATCATTGCTTCCAACACCATATTATTGCCCAATCCCGATATTATTGCATAAAACTCCCTGCAGATAATGCTTTCCTTCCCATACAGCAGTACCATATCCTCATATGCCTGCCGAAACGAATTTTCCACCGAATATCCGGCTTTCTGATTGGCAGATACGGCAAGAATTGCGTCTTTGAACTGCATTGCAGTTTCTTTTCGCTGTCTCTGCATCCGATCTTTAGAGGCTTCCCGCTGATATAGGTAGCAGATGGGCGTCAAAAAGGGCATTGTCCATACGGAACGATAGAAAAAGAAAGAAAGAACAGCAATTATCCCTATGCCTGCCAGAATATCTTTCCTGCATTCCTTCAATCCGCGCTTCTGTCCGGCCGTCTTATTTTTCCGGAGCGATTCCCGCCGCCTTAAGCTTCCCATTATTCTCCAGTTCTCCTCTTTTCTTTAAAATACCCTTTACCTTCCCGCATCTGTCTTCTCCGTCTTCCTGGAAGACATACAGCGGCTCCATAATGATCTCACCGTCTGCAAAGCCCCTGATTTCGGCAATTTCCAATACTTTTCTGCTTTTATCCCTGAGCCGTCCCAGATGGATCATAATATCCAGCCCGGATGCAATCTGCTGCCGGATTGCTATAAGCGGAAGTTCCATACCCATCAGTACCATCGTTTCCAGTCTGCCCAGCATATCTTTGCTGCCGTTGGCATGTCCGGTGGACATAGAGCCGTCATGCCCCGTGTTCAGACACTGCATCATGTCGATTGCCTCGCTGCCGCGCACCTCCCCCACTATAATGCGGTCCGGCCGCATACGCAGGCTTGTCTTAATCAATTCACGCATTGTAACCGGCCGGCATCCTTCCACATTGGCATTGCGTGTTTCCATTCTTACCAAGTTGGGAAGATCACGCAGCTGAAGTTCCGCGTTGTCTTCAATTGTTATCACTCTCTCATCTCTGGGAATATATGCCGAAAGGGCATTCAGAAAAGTAGTTTTGCCGGAGCCTGTGCCTCCGCTTATGAATATATTATATTTTGCCTGCACCAAGCGGGAAAGAAACTCCGCAGCTTCCGCAGTCACGGAACCCACTTCCGTAAGTTCCTCCATTCCGATGGGATGTTCGGGAAAACGACGGATTGTGAGGATTGGGCCGTTTAATGCAACCGGGCTTAAGACCACATTGACACGGGAACCGTTATCCAGCCTTGCGTCTACAATAGGCGATGCCTCATTGACCGTCCGGTTGCATCCGGCGGCGATCTGCTGAATCACGTCTTCCAGTTTCTCTTTGGACTCAAAGTGCATCCCATATGCGCTTATGCATCCTTCCCTCTCGATAAATATCCCATCCGTGCCGTTGACCATGATCTCCGTCACATCGGAGTCCTCCACCAATTCCTGCAGAATATCCAGTTTCCGTATAGAATAAAACAATTCCTGCCGCAGCCGGTTCCGTTCTTCCAACCGCAGAACGCGCCTTTTGCTCTCGCATATAATCAGGCTGTCTATCATGTCTTTTATTTCTTCGTCGGAAGTCTCTTTTGAAAAATCCAATTTTTCCAATATAATTTGTTTCAGTTTCCGTTTGCTTTCATCCAAGTTCCACCCAGCATCCGCTTCCTTTTCATGCTTCGGCTTCATGCCCATATATTTCCTCCTGAACGATTTTACTTACACACTCCGCCATATCCCCGCGGGTCAGCTGTTCAATCCCCGGCGGTATTCTTCGGAACAAAGGCAGCATCCACTTTTTTGTCTTAGCCGCAATATCTTCATATTCCGTGGACTGTATCAATGCTTCATACTGCCGTATTTTCGCTTCCGCCATTCCGTCCTCTTTGACGATGGTAAATATTCGGTAACACTCCCGCAATATATCGAACAGCCCCTGCATTTGCTCCGACAGATCCAGAATAAGATATTCATATTCCGATATCCGTTCAATTTCCGCAAATAATCCGATCCACTGCTCTCCTGTTATGCCGCCCAGTTCCTGATAAGAAATTACGGGCGGTATATAATCCATCCCGTTCATGGACTGCACCAGCCCTTCCAGCTTATAAGCCAGTTTGTCCTTTTCACAGTTCAGATAATAAAGCACATCCATAATATTGGCTTGGAATTCCCGATTCAGCAAATATCCGAAGCCGGAATAGAATTCGAAATTCAGATACAGTGTCTTATGTTTCTTCGCCAATATCTGTCCCATGCTTAAGGCAAACGTAGTCTGCATGCAGCGTCTTACCGGAGTATAGATGCCGATAATTTTCATCCTGTTTCCGGTAGCCAGCCGGCGCGGAACCTCTTCCCTGCCGCCTGTATAACTTTCCATGATTTGTCTGAGAATACCATCGGATGCCTGATATTTATTAATGTTCTCCACTCCGCATCCGGCTTCGTTCCCGCTTTCATTCAATATGACCACATGCCGCACAGACAGTTTCATTTCTTCCGCATAAGCATTCTCTGCCACCAACAGCAGTTCCACTTCATGCCGATGTATGAATTCCTTTAATTTATCCGGCTCCGTAAAGGAATATACCTCAAAGGGAAACACCCTCTTTTTTTCCAGATAATCGGTCAGACGATACAGATAATCTTCTTCTCTGTCGCAAAGTGCCATAATCTTTTTCATCGGAACAGCCCTCCCTTGTAAATTACAACACCTAAAAACACAGGCAATGCAAAATGTATTTTATCTTTCTTCCTGCCTTTTCCGTCCGTTTCATCCTCTCCGTATATTTTCCATTCCCCGCTTCCGGCAACATCACGGAAATAACAGACCAGATAACAGAATCGCTGAAGAAAGTTTTTTTCCGCCAGCATTTTAAAGAAAGAGAAAAATGCCCCGATGAAAAAAGAAATGCCTAAACAGATTATTGTTTCCTTTACGGAAAGAAAACATCCCACGGATGCCAACAGCTTTATATCGCCGGCTCCCAGGCAGTTAACCATAAAAAGCGGATACAGCAGCATGACCGGAACCGTCATGGATATCAGCGCCATCATAAGTCCCTCTGTCCCGTCCCGCCATACGGAATAGGATAGCCCGCTCATTACCGCAAGGCAAATCCATTCATTATATATTTTATCAAAACACACATCCATGACTGCGGCAACGGCCAAAACAATAAACAAAATAATAAAAATACACATCACCCTTTCCTTTGTATAGTTTTCCATAAACCGGTTTGGGAATTGAGGAACGAATTTCCTGTTCCATAGAATATGCAGCCTGTCCGGCTGAATATCTGAAGTTCTGAACTGATATATAGATTATAACGATAAAGCAGGGATTTGTCCAGTGTTTCAGGCCAATGAATGAAGCTTCGGCATTCTCTATAGAATCTTATATAAATTTATGCCATAGAGCATAATCAGGCCGGGAAATCCTAAAACCCCCGATGTTAATACCGTAAAAGGATTCACACCGATAGCAATGGATAACCCTCTGGACACAAGAAAACCATTCATGAAAAAAATAGCCACCGTCCCCGTCACCGCACGGAAGATAAAATTGATTATCCATTCCTTTTTTCTGCGAAAAGCACCAATCAGCAACACAAGCACGCACACTGCCACAATCATAATTCCGCTGATATAATAATCCATTTCGGTCACCTTGATATATTTGACGTTAGCTATATATATGGCCTATATTTTTTTAATATTACATGAATATTTGAAGGGTTGCTGTCTATACTTAGAAAAAGAGGAAAAATTTGTAAAAGAGGTGTAAGCATGAAAATATGTTTCAGGCAGACTACTTACCGCACTCCGCCGCTAAGTGAAAAAGAAATCCAAAGAAACAGTATTTTAGCAGATCTGGAGAAAACCCGCCGCGCTCTGGAAGATGCCTATACCGGCTTTGACAGTGTAACGGAACCGGATTTGATTGACTGCTATATCTATGAGGTCAACTCTGTCCTAAAACGGTACAAGTTCCTATTAGAACAGGCAGCAAAAATTAATTTGCTGCCTGAGGAAGAACTAAGCGCGGAATCCCCGGTCAATGCCTTGATCGGTTAGATTCTCAGTTAAACTGTTTCTGCCATAGGTAAGACCTGCATAAACTGTCTGTACATTAGACATGACCGGAGCGGAGGTATCCATTTCACCCAGCTTCTCATATGCTGCATGAAGCTGCCCTACAACCTTTTCAATATTTTCCAAAGGCTCTGTAATATTGCGTACCTCTGCTTTGGCCAACTCTCTGTTTATATACATATACAGCTGAAGAAAATTCGCCGCAAGGCCGTACTGAAAATTAAGGGAAGCCAAAAGTTCATTCACACATCCCCTCGCTTTCCGTATCCCCTCCCGGAAGCCGGCGCGGTCTTCCCTGCCATGTGACTCTTTCGCCTCACCGGCATAAATCAGCAGCATTTCATATAAAATCGTAATAAGCTGCGTTTTATTGGCCTGCGAAATTTTCAGCGTATACTCTTTTTTTAATTCCTTCGTCATATCATGCCTTTCTGTCCGAATCACACAAAATGCTATTTTACGATTCCATATCCTGCTGCCTCTGTTCCGTGTCTTATCCGGCCGGCACTCTATTTCCTGACCGGATAAGAATATAACGCAAATCGGGACGGCATCTTAGGAAAAGCAACTGTAAGGCACTGCTCCGATCTCACTGCAGAAGCTGCAGCACCTGCGCCGGCCTCTCGTTAGCCTGTGCAAGCATGGACATGCTCGCCTGGGTAATAACTTGTACCGTAGTATATTCCGTCATTTCCTCTGCCATGTCCACATCCATGATTCTGGAATATGCCGCCGTCATATTTTCATCGGTGATGTCCAGATTGCTGATGGTATGTTCCAGACGGTTCTGATATGCGCCAAGGCGGCTTCTTACATTGGAAATATATTCGATTGCGCCCTTCACGCTGTTAATGCCCTCCGTAGCGCCTTCTGCCGTGGACATATCCAGTTTCTTAATGCCCAATTCCTCCAATGAGATAGTAGGGATACGGATTTCCAAAATCTGCCCTTCTTTTGACCCTGTCTGCATAGTCATGGAACCGATGCCTGTAATATTCAGTTCCATATTCGTCAGATTGACCGTAGTGGCTCCTCCGCTTCCGTCAATCTTTAGGTTAATCTCAAAATCAGCCTTGGCACTGCTCTGGATTTTCAGTATATTGCCGTTCACCTCAGTTATTTTTGCATCCGGAGCCATCGTGATTCCGGTAACCGGCTGACCTACAAGAGCTGCAGCGGCCGCCGCAGGAATCTCACCATTTGCATCCAAAGTAACGGCAGGTCCGTTAACGGTATATATCCCCGGCACAACCTGATCGGAATAATACCCTACCTGTACATTGCCATTATTAGTATATCCTTTAAAATCAAAATTACCGTTCAGCAAAGTTTCCCCGTTAAACTGCGTATCATTTGCGATTCTTGTAATTTCGTCCTTTAACTGCTTAATCTCTTCCTGCACCGTGGCACGGTCATCATTGCTCAATGTGCCGTTACTTGCCTTTACTGCCAGTTCATTCATCCTCTGCAGAATATCATGCACTTCCGACAGCGCACCGTCCGCAGTCTCTATAACCGAAATGGCATCGCTGCTGTTCTGTGTGGCAGCCGCTATGCCCGTCAGCTGGGCATTCATCCTCTTTCCCATAGCCATTCCGGCCGGGTTATCCTTTGCTTCCACTATCTTCAGGCCGGAAGACAGTCTCTGCAAAGACTGGGCAAGCCTGTTATCGTTCCTGTTCAATGCATTGTTGGCAATCATCGCTGATGTATTATAGCATATTTTCATAATCTAATCCCTCTGCCTTTCTTGTACATACTCAATAAATATCTTCGCCGCATCATAAAGCTTCTTTGTAGGCACTGTCTTTTTTGCAGCTGCCGGCTCCCGGACATCCTCTGCCTCTGCAACATCCTCCCTGCCGGACATACGGGCGATCATTGCCACATCCAGTCCCTCGTTAAAGATTACATTCATGCTTACAGTTTCTATATCGGCATCCCGGAACATTTTCTTTAATATGTCCCCGGACTCTCCCAAAAGACTTTCGGCTTTCCTGCTTCCGCAGACAATACAGCCGCTTACTTGATATCCCGCTTCCTTTCTGACGGATACATAAAACTGTGCCGCTACTTTTCCGTAGGACTCTGTTTCCATAGCCGCCGCCACTTTACCGTTTCCGCCGCCCTTATGTATGATTTTCAGGTTGACGGAAGTGACCTCATCGCCGATTTTAACCGGCACCTCATAGTTTTCTTCCCTTGCCATGCCGCGGGTAAGGAAAATCTGTTTATACAGCCTGCCGATTTCCTGCATGTCAATCTTTCCGTCAGTTCCCTGCCCGAACACGGCCGCCTCAATGATATCATTATATGCGTCCGTCAGTTCCCCGTAAGCTTCCTGCGCCGCATCAGCATCGGTCATTTTTTCCTGCAGCCTTGCCATTGCTTTCTCAAACAGTTCCTTACTGCCGCTGTCCTCTGCCAGTTCATACAGCTTTGCCGCTGCTTTTCCCCGTTCTTTCATCAAAAGCCCTGCCGCCAATAAATTGTTCGCAGTAACGGGCTGCCCATAATCCTGCAGTTCTTTGATCACTGCCTCTTCCGCATCCATCTCCTGCCGGAACTGCGAAGCCTGCTGTTTTACATAAGCCGCTTCCGCCTCTCTGTCCGGCTGTGCTTCCTGCAGCGACTGCGCAAATTGTTCCAAGCCTATGTCGCCGTCGGCGGGAACCTCGTTCATCTTTCCGCCGTCCAATCCGTCATATATGCCGTGCGCCAGTTTTTGATAATAGCGCACCATGATATTTCCTTCTATCTGTTCAGATATGCTCTTATGTTTCCCGGATGCCTTGACTCCGCCGAAACTGTCATCCACCTTGATATCCATGCCCCGGTTTTTATTGGTTCTCACGGCTGTCAGGAGATTTTTCAAAGTAGGCTCCATGCCCTGCTGCATCAATACCCCGATAGCTGCCCCGTCTGTTTTCTCCAACTGACGGAATAACCGGTAAATACCGATATAAGCCTCTTTCTCCCCTTCGCTGACCGCATGGTTTTTTTCTAATTTATATAAATATTTGCTGTATTTTTCAAATTCCTGCTCCGGATTTCTGTCCTGACTGTCCAGATAATTCTCCAGATCCTGCATATCCATGGAAAGCGGATTCACGCCGTCCTTGATCATCTGCATCGTGGCCGCCGGCGACATTTTGCTCAGTACCCTGCGGATGGTCAGATCCGTAGTTTTCACGGCTTCCACATTCTCCTCGGAAACCTCCATCCGGTTATAGCCCAAAATGCGGACAGCCCGCCTATTTGCCTCCGACAGTTCCATGTCCATCTCTTTCAGCAAATCATCCACGTTCTGGAATGCCTTCTTTATCGTATCGCCCAGTTCATCTCTCGGAACGGTTTTCAGCGCTTCATAGCTTTCCCCTGCTTTTTCATATGCCAGCTTTAACGCCGATCCTTCCTCGTACGCCGCCTTTAACGTAAATGCGCCGCTTTCCGATGCGGATGCCACGCTTACCTGTATCCGGCTCCGGAAAGAAAACTTGCCCACCAACGCAGCCGGCATTCCGGAAAGTTCCCGAACCGTAGACAGCGTATTTTTATATAAAGAATACCTGTCCCCCGTACCTTCCACGTTTCCTTCCCCGAACAGTTTCTCTTCCGTCTGCTTATTCACTGTTTTCAGGGCATCCACTAATTCTTCCAAATGCGCCGTGTCTATGGAAAATCCGCTCTTGATCAGACGGAGGTTCGCCTCTACGGTCATCTGCAGCCGCACTTCTTCCAACAGCCGCCTTCCGCCATGGCTGACTGCAAACCGCTCTGCACGCGCATGCATGTTCAGCTGTAGCTGACATGCCTTAATAATACGCAGATTTAATTTGCTTCCTTCCGCGGCCGCCCTGTCCACCGCTTCACCGGTGAAGGACTGCACGTCTTCCATATACCCGGCCGCTTTTTCCAGAGCCGTCTCGCTGTCCGCCACATTGGCCGCCTTCGCTTTCTTTCCGTCGGCAATCGCCGCCGAGGCCGCAGACACAATTTCTTCCTCCGTACGCGGAATCTGCAGATTTTTCAGTTCGTAAAGCGCATCTATGGATTCTGCCGTCAGCGGTATCCCCTTTTCCACAAGCCACTTTGCATCTTCCAAAGTTTCCCCGGAAACAAGAAGCCCTGCCTGCTCAATCACTTTCTCCATCTGCGGCTGCAGCTGCTGCCAATTGAAATCCTCTGCTTTTTTAGCATAATAGCCTGCAGCATCCTGATAATATCCCCGTCCCTGCCTATCCGCATCCGCCAATGCACTATACTGCGCACGGTATATATTTTCAATGGTAGGTTCCATATGATTCCGGATCATATATTTAATGGTACCGTCACTCAGTTCACTGAGCTGCTCTGCCATTTCCCGGGCTTTCATCACGTCTTCCACGTTTTCCCTTGTGACAGGTATGTCATATTCATGGAACTGTCTCAGTATTTCTTCCGCATATGCCGCGCTTCCCGTAATCTCCGTCAGCGTCTCCGCATCCAAGTCGTCCGTATATCCCGCAATATCGCTGCCGCCCTTTACCAACGCTGCCTTTATCTCATCCACAATGGTAACCACCGTCTCAATATCCGTATTGCCGGGATGATACCCTTCCTCCTGCAATTTGGCAAAATCCTCGTCGGACATTACATTGGACATCACAATCATGTAATCTTTCTGCGTGGCCACATCTGTCTGCCCGGCATCCTGCATCACTTCCTCTATCGTCTTTCCCTGCTCTTCATATGCATTGTTATCCAAAGCCGTGCCGGAAATATCCAGCGCAAATACCCCTTTGGAACCGGCCTGCGAAGCCGTGGCCGCCCTCTCTGCATAAGGCTTGGTTCCGGAAGCATAATTCCTGACTTCGTTTTCCGCCCTGTCTTTTTCAAAAATAATATTCATATTCTCTCCGCCCAAAATTATCCTGTTATATTCATAACTAATAAATGCACACCCCTATTCGTTTACGGAACGGCCAGCAGCTTCAGCGGCCTTTTTCCCTATAGGAAACTATTCGAAAATAAAGGGTGAACATAGATATTGTTCACCCTTTATTTCGGCACGATATATTGTTTTCTTAACCTTTCAGAAGACAAAAACGGCTGCTGTGTAAGGCGGCAGGTCAAACGTAATGCTGTAATCCTTATAATTCACCTGTTCCTTTTCCTTGACTGCTGCCAGTTCCGCAGGAATTGCATTTCCGTTCCCGCCAAAACGTTTCTCGTCACTGTTCAGAAGCAATTTATATTTTTTCTTCTTCGGAACACCCACCTGATAGTCCACCCGCATCATGGGAGTCATATTCAGCACAAAAAGCAAGTTGTTCTTGCCGTCTGCTGATTTCCTGAAAAAGCTGTAAGTGCTGCGTTCCGCATCGTCCGCATTCAGCCATTCAAATCCGTTCCAACTGTTATCCTCCTCATACATGCACGGATATTTCCGGTACAGTTTGAGAAGTTCCCTCACATATTCATGCATCCCTTTATTCAGCGGCTCGCCCAGCAGAAACCAATCCAGTTCTCTCTCCTCGCTCCATTCCCGCTCCTGTGCAAAATCCTGTCCCATAAAAAGCAATTTCTTACCGGAATGGCCAAACATATATGTGTAGCCTACCCGCAGGTTTGCGTACTTATCCACCTGATAACCCGGCATCTTATTTACCATGGAGCATTTCAGATGCACTACCTCGTCATGTGAAAGCGGCAGGATATAATTCTCTGAGTCGTTGTAACTCATGGCAAAAGTCATGGCATAATGATTGTTTTTCCTGAACAGCGGATCCAGTTTCATATATTCACAGAAGTCATGCATCCAGCCCATATTCCACTTAAAGCTAAAGCCAAGGCCCTCGTCCTCAATATCCCCTGTCACTTTCGGCCATGCCGTGGATTCCTCCGCTATCGTCATAAAGCCGGGATATGTCCCAAGCACCACCGAATTCAGATGCTTGAAAAATTCAATTGCCTCCAAGTTCTTATTTCCGCCGTATTTATTCGGCAGCCATTGTCCGTCCTGCTTACCGTAATCCAAATAAAGCATGGAAGCCACCGCATCCACACGGATTCCGTCCACATGAAATTCCTTAAGCCAGAAAAGCGCATTGGCAATCAGGAAATTCTTCACTTCCGTTTTCCCGTAATTAAAAATTTTCGTTCCCCAATCAGGATGCTCTCCCAGCCTCTTATCCGGATGCTCGAAAATACACTGTCCGTCAAACTCTGCCAAGCCATGGGCATCCGTTGCAAAATGTGCCGGCACCCAGTCCAGAATGACTCCCACATTGTTCCTGTGCAGCGTATTTACTAAATACATAAAGTCCGTAGGCTCCCCGTAGCGGGCTGTGGGCGCGTAATATCCTGTCACCTGATATCCCCAGGAACCGTCATACGGATATTCCGCTATGCCCATCAGTTCGATATGTGTATATTTCATTTCCTTTAAGTATTCCACAATACGGTCCGCAAATTCACGGTAATTGTAAAAACCGTCCGGCGTCCCGTTGGGATGCTTCATCCAAGAGCCGATATTGCACTCATAAATTGCCAACGGCTCTTTCGTCTGGTCTTTTCCGTCCCTTGCTTTCATCCATTCTTCATCCGTCCATGTAAATGTGCTCAGATCGGTAGTCTTGGAAGCATTGCCCGGCCGGAACTCCGCATAATTGGCAAACGGATCTGCCTTATACAGCTTTCTCCCGTCCGGCGTGCGGATCAGAAACTTATAAAGTTCGTTCAATCCCACCCCCGGAATGAAAAGCGTATGGATGCCCCCCGGCCCAAGTCTCTTCATTTCATGCATATTTTCATCCCAGCCGTTAAATGTTCCGATTACATGGACACTGGCTGCGTTCGGCGCCCAGACTCCAAAAAACATCCCCTTCACACCGTCCTCTACCGACAGATGTGCTCCCAGTTTTTTGTAAATATCATAATGCGTGCCCTGCGCAAACAGATATTGATCCGCTTCGGAAATAAAGACCTGCTGTTCCTGCTGCTTTGCCTCCTGTCTTTTCGGTTCCTGCTTTTTGGGCTGCTGCACTGTTTTTGTTTTTCTTTTTGCTGCTGCCATAATTATACCCCCTATTCCTTATCATTATATTTTCATTTTCTTTAAAATGCCCGAATCAGTAATGCATAAAATCCTTTTCTCTCAGAATAATCATATCATCTGCATCATATCTCTTCCCGAACAATATGTCAAAGAAATGTTTGGGATTTTTTTTATCGGCAAAATAGATTGCATCGTCTACCAGATCTTTCACCTCGGCCACCGTCACTTCATGATCGCTTGTCTGCATATCCGCAATTCGGGTATGAAGCGCCAGAATGCCTAATTCATCAATGGAGTATTCCATTTCCTCCGCATACAGCTTTGCATATTCCACCAAGGCGTGGTCGTCCAAGGAGTCAATGTCAATTCTCGCATTGAAATTATCCAGAAGCGGACGGTTCTTACGGAGGAATATATTCATTTCATCCTTCTTTCCCTCCATAATCACAAAAATGCCCCTGTTTTCCTTCCCCAGTGCCTTGTTCAGATCCATTGCCGTACTGCTGGACATGCCTGTGGCATGCTCAATAATCAGCGCACCGTCCGTCAGTTTGGCCAATGTGGCCGGCACATCTTTCTTGTTCAATGTCTCACCCGAAATTTTTGCGACTTTCCCTGAGAAATTCCGGTCGGAAAGCTGCATCATACGCACCAGATTCTTTGCCAAATCCAGCGTTCCCGCTTCCTCTTCCCCCGTGACAATCACATTGCCGCTGTAAGAATCCATGTTCATCTCGTCGATGGCATGCAAAATCTGTTCTTTGGACTTACGGTTGTGGGCAAAACGGCCGAAAAGTTCTTTCTCTTCCGGCGAAAATGCTCTTGTCTTATGCTCCGCATGCGCACTTGCTTTCTCCGCGCCGTTTGACTTTGACTCATATTCCGCCGGATTGGTTTCCTCCGCCTCTTCCCTTTCCCCGTCCTCCCCGGAAACGTCTTCCGTTTCGGTGAGGCCGCTGATCTCTGCAATTTTTCCTATCGTCACATTTTCCGGTATGTCTGCCAACGACAAATTGCCCGTTGCTGCCTTAACCCCCAACAGTTCGCTGACTGCCTTTTCCGCCTCCGCGTCCTCTTCCGAAGGCAGTTCGTCCTCCGGGATGCCGCTTTCCGCCGTATCTTCTTCCCGCATCATGTTTTCCGGCAAGGTTCCGTGGAATTCCTCTTCTTCCCGTCCCTCGGGAAATAAATTTTCCGAAACCGTAGCAGACGACGCTATTTCCTGCAGTGCCGCTTCTTCCGCCGAAGGTTCCATATGGATATCCTCCGGTTCGGAAGCAGGTGCCGCAGCCGGCTTTCCTGTCTTAACCGCCCCCGCCCTGATGTCCGCAATATTCACAATATTTCCCATGCTGCTTTCCGCCTGCGGAGCGGAGGTATCCTTCTTCCTTCCCACGCTTCTTACAATATCGTTAATCTGCTGCTCCGAAATTTCATTGGGATTGATGGCATTCTGGCCGGATTCCTTTAATATAGCCTCTATTACCGCTTTTTCCAACTGCTCCAGCAATCCGCTCTTCGTAGCCTCATCAAACTCCGAAAACATATTGCCGGTATGGCTCTGCACGCGCTTCCTCACGTCCTCGCGGCGTTTTTCTTCATTTGCGCGTTTTGTGCGTTCCCATTCGGCCATAATATCGGCAATGTTCATCTGTCCCGTAATCTGTTTGTCTATTATATCGCTGTTTGGCACCACTAAGCTGATCTGTCCGTCATACTCCTGCGAAAGCATCTGCTCAAATCCCGAAGGCTTATGTTTCTTCATCAGATTAGGCTGTGCCTGTACTTTTTCCGGCAATTGCGCAGGCATATTCTCTGCTTCTTCCGGCTCCGTACGGCTTTCCGGCCGGTAAGGCAGTGCCCCCTTTTCCGCTATGGTATAGCGGGAAGGAAGTGCCGTAAGGTACTCAATTTTTTCCCCCGGCAATATTTCCTTTGTATCCCCCAGATTTATCCTCTTAGTCTCCTGCTGAAGGATATCCTTTGCTTCTTCTTCAAAAAACACTTCCTCTAAAGCAGCAGCCGGCTCTTCCTCCTGCACATCCTGAGGTTTCTGCGGAAGTTCTGCCGGCTTCCTTTGCGGCACCCCGCGCCTTTGCACCGGCTCTGCCTCTTTCTCCGGTATGGAGGCAGCCTCCTCTTCCTCCTCTTCGCCTATCTCCACAAATTCCAGTTCCCCTATGTGCACCCTGTCTCTACGGCCATTCACAGGCTGCTGCGCCATTTCACCTGTTTCCTGCATCAAAGGGGCTATGACGGAATCTACAAAGGTGTTCGCGGAATTCTTTTCCTGCGGTGATTTATTTCCGTCCCCCAGAATTTCCCTCATGCTTTCTGCCAGTTCTTTCTGCAGGTTAATGGTATTATACTGTCCCAGATCCACCGTCTTAACTTTAAATTCTTCTTCCTGTTCCGGCTCCTCCGCCATCATGGAAATGCTGTCCGGGATTTCCTCTTCCTCCTCTTCCCCGGCTTCTTCCGGCTCCTCCGGTTCATCCTCTTCCTCTTGGGATGCTTCCGCCTCTTCTTCCTCCGGCTCTTCGTCCTCTTCCGGCTCGTCCTTTGCCTGCTTAGCCTGAAGGTAGATTTTTTCCTGTGCTTCGCTCAGAGGTTGGTGCAGCTGCTTCAGTTCCAATGCTTTCAGCACATACCGGCCTTCACCGAACCAGAGAATCATCTCATCGCATTCTTCCACGCATTTCGTCTCCAGCCCTACCCTATGGTATAGATATGCCAGTTCATAGGCCCATTTTTCCCGGTAATCCCTTTTCTTAAATTCTTCCAGAACCGCAATGCGCTCCTCCAGACTCACATCCTGCGCCTCATACAGCTTATACTGCAGAATATATCTCCCCGTATCCTTCGGCGCAATCTGGACAAATTCCTTATAATATTCAATAGCCTGAACAAATTCCCCCATCTTAATGGAAAGTTCGCATAAAGAATAAACAATAAGCCGTCCGCCCGGATGACGTTCATATGCCATCAGCAAGATATCCTTGCTTTCCTGAAACCTACGGTTAATCTTATATAAATCACTGATTGTACAGAGCATCATCACACTTTTTACCCTGTGCCAATCTATTGTATCTGCTATTTTAACTGCCTCCGCAAATTCTCCGCTGGCAATCAAGGTTTTTATTTCTTCCGCGCGTACTTTATATTCGTACTTATCCAAGGTGCTCACCCCATAAATCTATCGTTTTCTTTCATCACAAGTCTGCAATATCCCCATTTTCATTTTCTTAGTTTACCATAGGAGATTCTTAATGTCAAAAATATTATATCTTTCTGTTTTCTTGTCTTTTTTCCGTCAATATGTCACTCAATTCCGCGAATTGTGCCAAGGTAAGCGCTTCGCCCCTGACGGCCGGCGGCAGTCCCATCCGTTCCAATGCCTCGGCTACATCTTGTTTCGGCAGCCGGAGCTGAGCCGCGTTCGACAGACCATTAACCAAAGTCTTTCGTCTCTGGTTAAAAGAAGCTCTTATGATTGCGAACATCTGCCCCTCTTCCCTTACCCTTACCGGCGCGTCCTTATGACGGGTCAGCCGGATTACCGCGCTGCCCACATTGGGCTTTGGCAGAAAGCAGGAAGGCGATACATGCATCATCACTTTCGGTTCCGCATAATACTGCACGGCAAGGGAAAGCGCGCCATAGTCTTTCGTTCCCGGTCCCACCGTCATGCGTTCCGCCACTTCCTTCTGTACCATGACTGTTATGCTCTCCAACGGCACTCCGCTTTCAAACAGCCCCATAATGATAGGCGTCGTAATATAATACGGAAGATTGGCTACCACTTTTATGGAATTCCCCCCGTTTTTCTCTTCCGCAATCCTCTTAATATCCACTTTCAGTATGTCCTCATTTATAATATCCACATTATGATATGACGACAAAGTATCTCTCAAGATCGGAATCAAAGCCCGGTCAATTTCCACCGCCACCACTTGGTGTGCATTTTCCGCCAGATACTGGGTCATTGTGCCGATGCCAGGCCCGATTTCCAAAACACAGTCCTGCTTTGTAATGCCGGATACCTCTATTATTTTTTCCAGTATATGGGTATCCACCAGAAAATTCTGCCCGTATTTTTTCTGGAAACTAAAATTATATTTTTTTAAAATATCAACCGTATTCCCCGGAGTTCCTAAAGAAACCATCTTCCATCCTATCCCTTCTTCTGCCCGCACATTCCGGCTTGCATTTCCCAAATTCCTATGAAACGGCAGGCATCGTCTTATGTAAACGCAGCCGGCGGGTATTGTCCTATTTTAAACAGCCGGCAGGCATTATGTTCCGTCACTGCCACTATTTCATCATAGCTCATCCCTTTGATTTGTGCAATTTCTTTTGCTATCAGCGGAAGGTTCAGAGAGGAATTGCGCTGTCCTCTGTATGGTACCGGCGCAAGATACGGGCTGTCCGTCTCCAGCAGCATATTCTCTAACGGAATATATTCCACCGCTTCCTTCAGTTTTTTCCCGTTCCGAAACGTCACCACCCCTCCTATTCCAAAGTAAAAACCCATTTCCAGATATTCTCTGGCCACTTCCTTAGAATAAGAAAAGCAGTGGATAACTCCGCCGGTTTCTCCTTTATGGACCGTTCTCACCATATCCAGTGTATCCTTGGCGGCATCTCTGGAGTGGAGGATAACCGGAAGCCCTATATCCCCGGCCAGCCGCAGCTGCCTTTCAAACCATTTCTTCTGTGTCTCCCTGGAAGGTTCTTCCCAGTAATAGTCCAATCCGATTTCTCCTACCGCCACTATTTTCGGATGGGCGCACTGCTCTTTCAGCCATAGGAATTTCTCTTCATCCAATTCTGCCGTATCCGAGGGATGCACCCCCGCCGCGCCGTATACAAAAGGATATTTTTCGGCCAAAGTCATGGTGCGTTCCGTTGTCTCCAGATTTGCCCCCACATTTATCACATAACCGATGCCGTTTTCTTTCAGACTTCCTAGCAGCGCATCCCTGTCTTCATCGAATGCTCTGTCATCATAGTGTGCATGACTCTCAAAAATCATGGTGTTTCCTCTCTTTATTTCAAATTTTTAAAAAAAATTTAATTTTTTTTAAAAAAAGTATTGCAAACTGAAACATATTATACTATAATCATACTTGCGTTGTAAATGAGTTGTCTAATGAATTTACACAAAATAAAATATATGCGCTGCTAGCTCAGTTGGTAGAGCACCTGACTCTTAATCAGGGTGTCCAGGGTTCGAGCCCCTGGCGGCGCATTTGAAGTACTGATTTTGTGGCCGAAGCGTCATGGGGTCGGTACTTTTATTTTTCTGTTTAAGCCGTCAAAGGAGGCATGGAGGGTTTTATGGAAATTCGATTCGTTTCTGCATGCACGGAACAGCAGTTATCAGCGATTGAAACTTTGTATACAGAGGCTTTTCCGAAAGAGGAGAGAAAACCATTTTCTTTACTTATTGAGAAAAGCAGGGAAGGGACTGTGGATATTCTTTGTATAGAATCCGCCGAAAACGGGATGATAGGAGAAGCGATTGTGGCCAAAAACCAAGGGCTGGCTCTTCTGGATTATTTTGCGGTTTCTCCCCGGTTCCGCAACGGAGGCGCCGGCTCTTACGCCTTGAAGGCACTACAGGACCGGTACGCAGAATATAACTTTATATTGGAAATCGAAAGCACGTTTCACCCGGCTCCTGACTTGGATCTCCGCCGGAGACGGAAGGCTTTTTACCTGCGCAACGGTATGGAATGCATGGATTATTTTGTTTGCCTTTTCGGCATAGAGATGGAAATGTTGGCGCATGGACGCCAGGTTGATTTTGAACAATACCATGCTTTATATAAAAATGTGTTCGGTCCTGAAATAGCAGAAAATATCTTGTTAATCTGACCATGCTGCCTTGCCGCAATGTACGGTTATTCTATGGACAGCATCATGCCAAATGGCACAGAAAGGTGAAATCGGATGGAACAGCTTTCTCTCTTCGACAACAGAAAAACAATGGCTCCTTTAGCCAGCCGTCTGCGGTCGGACTCATTGAACCGATTTATCGGCCAAGAGCATCTTCTGGGAAAAGATAAGTTACTCCGCCGCCTTATAGATTCCGACCAAATATCCTCCATGATATTCTGGGGTCCTCCGGGCGTAGGGAAAACGACTCTGGCCAATATCATTGCAAATAAAACCAACTCCGCATTCATTAATTTCAGTGCCGTTACCAGCGGCATTAAAGAAATAAAAGAAGTCATGTCACGGGCGGAGGACAGCCGGCGGATGGGCATGAAGACCGTCCTTTTCGTAGATGAAATCCATCGTTTCAACAAAGCCCAGCAAGACGCGTTCCTACCCTTCGTGGAAAAAGGCAGCATTATCTTAATCGGCGCAACTACGGAGAATCCATCTTTTGAAATCAATGCCGCTCTCCTTTCCCGCTGCAAAGTATTCGTGCTTCAGGCTCTGACGGCAGATCACATAACGGAACTGTTGGAAAACGCCATTAAAGCCCCCCAGGGATTCGGGCAGACACACATTGATATTTCTAAAGAATCTCTGAAAGCCATTGCCGTATTTTCCAACGGCGATGCCCGTACCGCCCTCAATACATTGGAAATGGCCATTACCAATGGCATTGTAAGCGCAGGGTCCATCAGCGTCACCGAAAGTATTTTGGAACAGTGCATCGGCAGAAAGTCTTTGTTATATGACAAAAACGGAGAAGAACATTACAACCTGATTTCCGCCCTGCACAAATCCATGCGTAACAGTGACCCCGATGCCGCCCTATACTGGCTGTCACGGATGCTGGAAGCCGGCGAAGACCCGCTTTACATTGCCAGACGGCTCATCCGCTTTGCCAGCGAAGATGTAGGCATGGCCGACAGCCACGCCCTTCCTTTGGCCGTATCCGTATATCAGGCATGCCATTTCAACGGCATGCCTGAATGTAATGTTAATTTGGCCCATGCCGTAACCTATCTTTCATTGGCTCCCAAATCCAATGCCCTATATATGGCATACGGGGAATGCCGGGAGGATGCCATGCATACTCTTGCAGAACCTGTCCCGCTGCAGCTGCGCAATGCTCCTACAAAGCTTATGGAAGACCTGCATTACGGGGAAGGCTACGAATATGCCCATGACAGGGAAGAAAAACTGACACATATGTCATGCCTGCCTGATTCCCTCCGAAACCGCACCTACTACCGCCCCACTTGCCAAGGAGAAGAAGCCAAAGTGAAAACACGGCTGGAAAAAATAAAAGAATGGAAGAAAACAACTGCCCCTTCTACTTCTTCCCCTTAATTTTAAACTTAACAATATTCTGTTCCTGTTCACACTCCAAAATATTCAGTGAATTAATGAAAGAAGAAAATTTTGAATGCCCGAAATTCCGCACGTCAAAATCCGGAAATCTTTTTCCCAGCTGATTACGGAGTTCCGCCGAAAGTATCCATTCATCATCATCGGAACATTCTTCCACCAGAGAGAGAATGGCACGTTTAATCATCTTCAGATCCGTCTGCGGCCTCAATTCCTCCTTTCTCTTCTTTGAAGCTGCCACCGATGCCGCTTTCGTACCCTTTTTCAGCTTGGTGCTTTTTGAGACGGCCTTTATTATGGCTGACTCTTCTTTCCTGCCTGCACTTTCCTCTTCCTGCTCTTTTGCCTGAAAAATAATATCCAGATATTTAAACTGATTGCATGCCGAAATAAAAGGCTTGGGCGTTTTGCTTTCCCCCATTCCGGTAACAATCATCCCTGCCTCCCTGAGACGTGCCACCAAACGGGTAAAATCACTGTCGGAAGAGGCTATGCAGAAACCGTCCACCGTACCGGAATATAAAATATCCATAGCATCAATAATCATGGCCGAATCGGTAGCATTCTTTCCTGCCGTATAGCTGTACTGCTGGATTGGCATGATGGAATTATCCAAAAGCACATTCTTCCAAGAAACCAGACGGGTATTTGTCCAATCTCCGTATATCCTTTTATAAGTGGCAATGCCGCTCTTTGCCGTTTCCTCTAAAATAATGCCCACATATTTATCCGAAATATTATCCGCGTCAATTAAGACTGCAATCTTTAAATCTTTGTTCATGGAATGCTCGTGCCTTTCTTTTCATATATGATTTTAGCCAATAATTATATCATATCCTAAATCGGGGGCAAAAGAAAGCATAATTTGCGGATTTCATCGGTTTAGCGGACGCGCCCTAAAATCAGTCATCCGTCCCTGCTCCCTGCAGATCCGTCTGCGCGGGATTGTCAAGCAGCCTGCCCTGACTGTCAAACCGGGATCCATGGCAAGGACAGTCCCAGCTGAGTTCATCCGGGTTCCATTCCAAGGCACAGCCCATATGCGGGCAGCGCGGCGTAGCCGTAAACAGTCCCTTACCCAGCCCTTTCGCCGATTCTATCCCCTCTTCGGCCAATTTCCCTGCCGATGCATACAGATTCAGCCTCTGAGGCGTAAACACCTCCTCAAAGCGGCTCTTGCCCTCCGTCACCAAGTCTTTGATAATCATTGCCGCCGTCATGCTGCCGGTCATGCCCCATTTGCGGAAACCGGTAGCCACATACCAGTACGGGTATTCCGCAGAATAACGGCCGATATAAGGGATGTCGTCCACGGGCATACAGTCCTGTGCCGACCAATGGGAAATTTCCTGACATCGCGGAAACATTTTCTCTGCCGCCAGCCGTAAATCTCTGTATTTCCCACCTCCTTTGTTTTCGCCGGTACGATGATTCCCGCCCCCCAGCAGCAGGATATCCCCGCTTTTCCTAAAAGACAGGCCATCCTCATCCACTCCGTAGTATATATTGTCCATCTGTCCGGTATTCTTCAATGCCAGTACATAACTACGTTCCTGATGCATCCGGAGAAAATAAAATCCGGGCACATTGATGAACGGATAATGAGTGGCAAAAATAATATGCTTTCCTTCCACCTGGTATTTTTCTGTAAATACTGTATGGCCCTCTACGGTAAGCACCTTTGTATTCTCATAGATCGTCAGATTCTCCGCTGCTTTCTGCAGAAAAAGCAGCGGGTGAAAAACCGCCTGATCATAAAAGCACAGAGCACCTTTTACCTGAAACGGAAGTTCCGTTCTGGTAGTATATTCCGCACAGATGCCCAGCATTTTCGCTGCTTCCTCTTCCTGATGCAGTACCGCTTCGTCTTTCATTGTATACAAATAGGAACGGCAGTTCCGAAAACCGCAGTCTATTCCCAATGTCTCCGTCATTTTTCTGTACTGGCCAATGGCTGCCCGATTGGCCTCCGCATATAAAGCCGCCTGCTGTCCCCCTGCCTTGTTCATAAGCTTATGGTAGATTAGCCCGTGCTGTAAAGTTATTTTGGCAGTTGTGTTCTTTGTCTGCCCGCTGAACAGACCGGCTGCTTCCAGCACTACCGTCTCCAAACCCGCCTCTTTTAAAAACCAAGCAGTGAGTATGCCTGCGATTCCGCCCCCTATCACTACCGCATCTGCCGAAAGATTTTTCCGCAATTCCTGCCTTTCTTCTCTTTTGCCTGTCATTGTCCAAATAGAATCCACTGTCACACCTTCTTTTCCCTGCCGTCAGCATATTCTCACAGCCTTCCATTTTCTGCCACGCAGTATTCGTCAGAAGAAGTATTGACTAAGATTCTTATTCTTATACGGTACATATACGGAATGCGCCTATAACCCTGCATATATGCCTCACCCGGAACATATCCGAAAAATGTTTTCCTTCCCCGGCGGAATTTTATGCATTCCCATCATGGGCATTTCCGGTACAGCCCTTACAATAACCGTACAGTTCCAGTTTATGGCCGGTGATTACAAAATCCCCTACCCCTGCCTGCATCCCTTTATGCTCCAGCGGACAGTCTTTCAGCGGAACAAGCCTATGGCATTTCAGGCAGACGGCATAATGCTTATGCTGCCCCCGGCACCATTCGTAATACGCCATATCACTGCCGGCCAGTGAAGATTTTGTCACATATCCTTTTTCCTCAAATGCTCCCAGTACACGGTATACCGTGGAAACAGCATATTTTTCCTTTCCCGCTTCCCTGCATAACCGGCGGTAAATATCCGTTGCGCTCATCGGCTCCCGTGCCGCAGCCAATATGCGGAAAATATCCTCCCGCTGCCTTGTCTTTTTGATATCTGCCGGAAACCGCAGTTCCGCAATACCGTCACTTCCCATTGCCTTTTCCATCCTCAAAAGCCTCCGTCATACCGCTACCCCGGCCATGTCCAGCAATATCCCTACCGTCACTCCGACCGCATACAGCAAAAGCACTATCCGTATATTCTCTTTCTTGTCATCGTTCACCCTAAACAGCACCAAAGTTCCCACGCCGCTGCCTACCAGCAGGCCGGCCATCATTACTCCCAGCCTCATATATCCTTCCAAGTAAAGCTGCGTAATAATGACGGATGCGGCACAATTGGGAATCAGCCCCACTACCCCCGCAATCAAATGCCCGGCCACCGGTCTGTCCAAAATCAGCCCTGCCAAAAAATCGTCCCCTGCCGCTCCAATCATAAAATTAAGTACCAGAGAGCACACAAAAATAAACAGAAATACATGAACGGTATGACGCACCGCCGGCCGGAAAATCCCCTCTTCACAATGGCAATGCCCGTGCCTGCATACTTTTCCGCTATCCGCATGCCCTGTTTTTCCTTCCGCCGGCCTCCCTCCATGGACAGCCCTCTTCCTGCCGATTCCGATAAACACATCCACCAAGAAGCCTGCTGCCATTCCGATCAATACTTTTATCCCTAACAATGCAAAAATAACACGGACGCTCACCTGTTCCGAGATTAATATGGGAAGCATTTCGTCCGAAGTAGAAAGATATATTGCAAGCAGAGTCCCCATAGATATTACCCTGCCTGCAAACAAATTAGAAGCCGCCGCGGAAAAACCACATTGCGGAAAAGCCCCGAAAACCGCTCCCCAGAAAGCCCCGAATCGACCGGCCCGCGCAATTGTCCCCTTCGTCTTCTCCCCCATTCTTTGCTCCATATACTCCATGGCAATATATGTAATCAGCAAAAACGGCAAAAGCTTTCCTGAATCCATAAATGCATCTGCAATCATTTCCATCATATCCGGCATACAAACCTCCCTGCAATTGCAACTCATTTGCAAATGTGCAGATTCTATCATACCACATATATGCCATCTGTCAACTCCTGTCATAACCGTGCCACAGAAATTCATTTTCGGTTTTGCGCCTGCAAATCACAAATCCGCCTCATTCACAAATACTCCCTTCAGCCGCTCCATCCCAAACCGTTTCGTAAACCATTCGCATTTACACAGAAACAAGTAATAAATATTCAGTCCGCAGCCATGTATTGTTTCGAAATTACCCTGTCCCTTTGAAATAATGACATCGGCAGCATTTACCGCATCCAAAGCCTCCCTGCCCAGCAGTCTCAGCTGTGTGCCCGCCACCCCATTTCCGTTCCCGATTACCTTTACCATATCGGTAAGCCCTACATCTTCCGCATCCTTTCGCACCGCATCATTCAGCACAGGAATTTCCCTTACGATAACCGTTATATGAATCTTAGGATACTGCTCCCCCAATATCTTAATCAACAATTTATCGGCCACAATCTCACCGCAGTTATCGGCCAGATATACCACCTCTGTTGCCTCCCTCAAGTCTCTGCGCAGCCGCCGGAAAGTATCTTCCTCCAGCACTTCCCCTTTTGCATCCCTGAGCAGTTCCAGCAAAGTCCCTTCCTCCACACGGTTCATTGCCCCATAGTCAATATAGTTTCCCGTCCTTGCATAATTAACAGCATTCCTCAGCACATCCTCCTCATTGCTTCCCGAACGAATATCCTTTTCCAATTCCGGTTCCAATTTCAGCATCAGCCGATTAAACTCCCTTTTCTCCCTTTCATAATCGGGAAGTTCCCCAAAATAGCGTTTATAAACCATATTGATTTCATAAACCAAATACGGCGCAGTGGCATCTTCCTCTGCCGCCGCTATAATACCCGCCACTTCCTTTAAATAAGAAGATTTAATATCCTCATTCTCCATATCCCTAATCTTCTCTTCCTGCCTATCCATAATGCACCTAATACACATTGCACTGATTTTCATCCCTATGCCCCCTTACCCTGCTCCATATTTTTCTCCACAGAATCCACGCACTCCGACACCGGAACATTCTGCATTCAATACCGCATATCCACACTCAATATAATAATGCACGATAATGAAGCCAAGTGCAACACCTATATAAATGCCCCCACAGAAATTAATTGTAAACATTACGCCTGCTGCAGCATTTCCGTTAAGAAAATCAGGACGGCTAACACAGACCGGCAAGGAAAGGAAGGCACAAACCTCCCTTTCCGTAGTTTCATCCAATGCCCGGCCCCATAAAACCGTTAAAAATATCCGTGTCATCCTCCGCCAGCGCACTGACAATACGGTCCATTTCCCGTTTGGACTTCGCATCCCTGCTTCTGGCAATTGCCTGTTCTTTTTCCGCTTCGGTCATATTCGAAAATCGTTCCATCGCTTTCTGGTTCATGGCAAGAGAAAGCCCAAATCCGATCGGCAGCTGTTGATTATCCATATATATTCTCCTCTCAAATACCATTTTTACGGTTCCGTACTTAGTATTTGAAAAAAAGACTGCTATCATTCCTTAAATTAATATTAAATTTCCTAAAATATTAAAAAAAAACGATATTTCAAATTGTGCTTTAAGAAAAAAAGCGTATAATAGAGTAAGAAAAAGATTCTTGTTTACAAAAACAGAATAAAGCAGTATTATACTTAATTAGGTCATATTGGCAAATATTTATACCGGGAGGATAAAAATGTCTGATTTCACTGTACTGTGTGTCAACACATTTGCTGCATATATAGGAGTTATACCGTTTCTCATCATTATACAGATTTTCTGTATCCGATTTAGGCTGCCAAAGAGGCATCAATTCGGGCTGTATTTGTATGCCTTGACAATATGCCTTATTTTGATGGCTGTAGACACGCCCTCCCTATACCAGATTAATTTTTATCCGTCTTTCAATTTTATACCTTTCAGCGGCTTTACTGACAATCTGAGCCACTACCTGAAAGGCTTTCTTGTTTTCATCCCGTTCGGGCTGCTGATGCCTACTTTATGGAAACAGTTCCAGCCTGCAAAGACCACCATCTTTTACGGATTTCTGTTTTCCTTTTTGATTGAACTCTCTCAGATTTTTTGTCTGGAAACCAGTGCCACCACCGATGTCACTGACCTGATCGTAAATATATCGGGAACATTAATAGGATATTTCATCTTTTCACAGATTCGCCATATGCGTTTCATGGGACGTATGTGCCTCTGTCCCGGAGATACCCGCCGAAAGGGACTTTCTAAGTGGGAAGCCTGCATTTACTTCTTCACTCCTTGGCTGGTAACTTTTATCCTGACCCCTTTTATCTCAAACCAGATTTGGAATATTGTATGGAACTATGCATTAGGAATGCCGATATGACACAATGCCATTCACGAAAGCCGCTGCCCGCGGCAGGAATCATGTCTCTTATCCGGATCTTCGAAAAACGCTCTAAGACACTGTATTTCAGTGCCTTAGAGCGTTTTTGAAAATTGTTTTCCGGCAGATGTGCATCACAATTTACGGAAGATTTGCGCCGAAATTTCACAGTCTACTTCTCTTCACAAACCTGAAAAATATAAAACTTCAAATAATAAGATTCCTCCGCCGCCCATAAAAAGGGGTGATCCGGAGCCTGCGTGCGGAACTCTGTCTGACGCAGTCTCTTATGTGCCCCTCTGGCTGCTTCCTTTATTGTCTTAGCCAGAAGTTCCGGCTCCATAAAATGGGAACAGGAACAGGTGGCAAGAAAGCCGCCGTCCCTCACCAGCCGCATTCCCCGCAGATTAATCTCACGGTATCCTTTTACCGCATTTTTTACAGAGTTTCTGGATTTTGTGAATGCGGGCGGATCTAAAATGACAATGTCAAATTTTTCCCCTCTTTTTTCCAGTTCCGGCAGAAGTTCAAACACATCGGCGCATATAAATTTGACGGTTCCCTCCAAACGGTTCAGTTCGGCATTTTCTTCTGCCTGCCTAACGGCAGCTGCAGAAGCATCCACCCCTAATACGGAAGCAGCGCCGGCAATCCCTGCATTAAGGGCAAATGACCCGGTATGGGTAAAACAGTCCAATACCCTTTTCCCTTTACATAATCTCTGAACGGCTGCACGGTTATTTTTCTGATCCAGAAAAAAGCCCGTCTTCTGCCCGTCCTCCACGTCCACTATATATTTCACTCTGTTTTCTTCGATTTTCACTTTCGTATCAAAGGAATCCCCGATAAATCCTTTAAACGGCTCCATCCCTTCTTTCTTCCTTACACTTGCATCGCTTCTTTCATATATGCCGCGGACTATGATTCCGTCCTCGGCAAGTACCTTTTTCAGTTTCTGCAAAATCACAGGCTTCAGCTTATCAATGCCCAATGCCAGCGATTCCACCACTAAGACATCCGAAAATTTGTCAATGACAATACCCGGCAGGAAATCCGCCTCTCCGAAAACAATGCGACAGCAAGACGTGTCAATTACCTGTTTCCGGTATTCCCATGCCCTGCGCACCCTTTCCTCCAGAAATTCCTCTGTAATCCGGCTGTCTTTCCGTCTGGACAATATACGCACGGTAATTTTTGAATTTGTATTGATAAATCCATATCCCATAAAATAGCCGTCAAAATCATGGACCGCCACAATGTCCCCGTTTCGGAATTCCCCCTTGACAGAATCTATTTCATTGTCAAAGATCCACATTCCTCCGGCCTTCAGCATCCTGCCCTCACCCTTTTTCAATGTAACTACTGCTTCATCCATCGTATCATCTCCCTTTCCCGTGCCGATAAGCACCTTGACTCCGTTATTTTCCGCAACCATTTATTATAAGTAAATCAATTTCTCCATTGCGCCTCCACCTTCCTCATGCGGACGAAATAACTGCTGGCCAATATGACATCCGCTCCTGCCCAAGCCAATATTTCCGCATAAAAGATTCCTTCTTCTCCTATCAGCATGGGAAGCAGGATCGCCGTCCCGGTTCTCATTATGAACTCCGCCACTCCGGATGCCATAGGAAGCACTGTATCTCCCATGCCCTGCAGGGCAGACCTCACCACATGCAGAATATACAGCACAGGCAGAAAAACACTCATGATTGCCAGATAGTGATAAGCAATTCCCATAGTCAGTTCTGCCTCTTCCGGACTGCCGGATATGAACCACCCCAAAATCTGATGCCCAAACAGAAGCATGCCTGCCGCTATCACTGCGGAAGTCAGCAGCGCAACCCCCAAGGCGGCACGCATCCCCTTCCTTATCCTGTCTACATGACCTGCCCCCAGATTCTGTCCGACATAAGTAATCATCGCATAGCCATAAGAAGTCGCCGCCACCTCCAATACTCCGTAAAGCTTATTCGTAGCCGTGAAGCCGGCGATGAAAATAACGCCGAATCCATTCACCACCGCCTGTACAATCATTCCTCCTACGGATATAATGGCATTTTGGAATGCCATAGGCAAGCCAAGGAAAATCAGCTTTTTAACTAATGGCGCATCCGGCCTGCAGTCTGCTTTCCCCAATGCCAATATCTCTATTTTGCGTATATGTAAATAGCAGTATATGCCTGAACTGAACTGGGCAATCACGGTGGCCCCCGCCGCCCCTGCAATCCCCCATCCAAACAGCATGACAAAAACAAGATCCAATACAATATTGATGGCGGCCGCCATAATCATGGCATGCAGAGGAGTTTTTCCGTCCCCTAATGCACGCAATACCGAAGCCAAAAGATTATAGGCCATCACAACAGGTATTCCCGCAAACATAATACGCAGATACAGCAATGACTGACCCATAATGGCTTCCGGAGTCTGCAGCAGGCGCAGCAATGACAGTACAGCTGCTTCTCCCAAAATCAGTAGTGCCACCGCACTTACCGCTGACAACAGAATGGCATTCCCCACCACTTTCTTCAGCCTCTGTATATTCCCGGCGCCAAACTCCTGAGCCATCAAAATGGAAAATCCTTGGGCAAACCCCTGAATAATACCAAGCATCATCCAATTCAGCCAATCCGAAGCGCCCAATGCCGCCAGCGCATTCACTCCTAATACCTGTCCCACCACCATAGTATCCACTACCGTATATAATTGCTGGAACACATTGCCTATCATCAGAGGAAGCGCAAATGAAAAAATAAGTTTCAGCGGCTTTCCTTTCGTCATGCTTTTAATATTTGCTGCCATTGCCTTTACCATCCTCCCTATATTACCGCCCAAAAACAGCCATGTAACCGAATTATATCAAATTATTAAAAAATGTACAGCATAAACATTGACAAACGGGTATAAAATATTGTATTATAATAGTCGTTGCAGGACAAAGCAATAAACGGCGTGTGGCTCAGCTTGGTAGAGCGCTACGTTCGGGACGTCAAGGTGCAAGTAAAAATTTCATATTTTCGGCGTGTGGCTCAGCTTGGTAGAGCGCTACGTTCGGGACGTAGAAGTCGCAGGTTCAAATCCTGTCACGCCGATTTTTCCTTGAAAATACGGGCTTTTTTGAAAGTCCGTATTTTTTTGCTGTCATTTTTTTACTGAAGATTTAGACGTGGGAAAGATTTTTTGACTGTAAAAAAGGGAGTGTGCCACGGATTGAAAAAGGGTACGTTCCAACAAAGTTCCAACAAAATTTAAGATAATGTATGCCAGAGGGTTTTAAAAAGGGGTCTGGGGGTGGTCTGGGGGAAAATACTGTATGAAATATTTGGACGTAGTTTAAGGGGAAATAGAGAGGATGGAGAGGGTTCCAACAGTTGGGTGAGGATTGGGGCCTCTATGTGAGTGAAAAAGAGCCAGTTTCAAATGTTTCAAA
>CAJUIM010000017.1 GCA_910586275.1 uncultured Lachnospiraceae bacterium
GGGTTCGGGAGTTTGAACGGAAAAACGGACGTCGCCCGTTCGCGTTTACTCAAACATTCGGGTGTCCAATGGTTATTGTAACACGGATTTGCCGAAAGCCTTGATTTTACTAGCGATTTCGGGCATCAAAAAAGGTGCGAGAATGGGAGAAAATCTATCAAAAGAATCATTACAACAGGCGATTGAGGAAAACAGGGTGCTTGTTCTTCCGGCAAGGATAGGGCAAACAGTGTATCATTATCATTTGACCTGTTTTTACGGATGCTTATTTCAAAAAAGGAAATTTTGGGATTCATTCGGGCATGAAACAGGGCGATGCGGAGCATTGCCTTGCCATACAAGATTTCATTCCATAGAGGAAAGAGAAGTGAACCTTGCAAATATTGATTGGCTTTTTAGGACGTGGGGAAAATCTACCTTTGCAACGCATGAGGAAGCCGAGGCTGCGGCACATGAAAAAGTTAAAGAAAATATTGCCACGCTTCGGGGCCTTGGATTCAAGCTTGATGCAAACGGATATTCTGTAAAATCGCCCGATGTGCTTACATGGAAAGTTTCCGGGGAAAACCTTAGAACGCTATATATCCGGGCGGAATGTATGGATGATGCACTTGCGGCGGCACGGGAAAGGAATCCGAATTATAATACTTGCCAAGTAAGGGGGTAATATAATATGATTCAGACAAAAACGCCGAAAAAAATCAAGGGCGCAAGGAAAAAGCGATCAGCACAAAGGAAAGTGGAAGCCGCAAGGACAAGGGAATTTTTCAATGCCGAAGTCTTTAAAGCCGGGGAAACATATTATATTCCGCAACATATAGCGTTTTCAAGCCCGGAAATTGCGGAACTTATAAGAAGCAATCCGGCGGTTGACATTCAGATCATAAAATCTAGCAGCATGGGAAAATCAGATGGCGGCTATTGAAAAGACAGTCAAACTTTATTTGTATTGATTATTTTGTGCCTAGTCTGATATAGTTTGATTTAGTTGGATTATTTTGGAGGTAATCAGCGTGAAATTTGTTAGCAATGCAAAATTCGGCATCCCTGTAGAGGATGGAACAATCTTTAGGGCAAAATCCGGCAGCGTTGAAATATCAATCCATCGGATAACAAATTGTGATGGATGGTTTTTGAACTGTAAGGCGTTAGGGTATTGGGATAAAGAATTAGAAAGCGATTCTCTGATGGCGGCAATCAAGGAATCAAAAGGAATAATTGAAAAGCGCATGGAATCCATACAAAAGCGCATAAAAGAAATATACGAAACTCCGATAGAGATAGCGAGGTATTAAATGGCTGATACATGTAGGGATTGCAAAAATTTTTTAACAGATGGAGAAGCAAGGGGCTTGTGCGGCCTTAAATGCAAGCCCTTCGAAGCAAAAAGCTTTTTATACTGGATGAATAACGCTTTTTATGGTTCAAGAAAAGCCTGTAAGAAATTCATCAAGAAAGAGGTAATACAGAATGAATGATAAATCAAAGTATTATTCCAGAAATCCAGAAATAGAAAAATTCCAGAAAAAATATATATGCGATTGTGAAAGGTACATTAGAAAGATTCTAAAGAAAAGGGCGAAAAACAGGATAAGAAATAAATCAGCCGGGGATGCTCCCCCGGCTTTAAAAATATTTTGAAGCACATCATTCCTTATAGTTGAACCGATGCACAAGCCCGGATTTGAACGTGATGGCTTCGATGCGCCCGGCCCGGATGTCTATTCGTTCTATTGTGGCAGATATTAAATCTTTCATGACATCCGCATCACACTTACAAGCCAATTCCTCAAAATCAATTTCCTTTTTACTCAAAATGCGCTGATTCACTATGAAAGCGGATGCCTTTTTCATGAATGAGGTATTGAGCGCATCGGGGCGGATGCCGGAATCGTCCATGCTTTTTTCAATGGCCGCCTGTACCCCTTTCAGATTCTTTTCTAATTCCTCTTTTTTGGTTATATAGATCTGCTGCGATATGGCAGCAGAATCAAAAAGGTATAAGTCTAAAAGCCGCTGCAAGGCGTTTTTCAGCTTTTCTTCCTCTTGCTGCAATATTTCGATGTCGAATCCGCCGGAATCGCCGTCCGTGGTGTCCTGTGCGCCTAAATCCGGCACAAAATCCGGGCCGGCGGTATTGGCATAGCCCAACGCTTTCAAAGTGTCCTGTATGCCCTTAGAATCAATCCCGGCAACCTCTGAAAAGCACTTCCCGGACAATAATGCCTTTTCGATGGATTCCGCCGTGTATGGCCCGCCCTTGCGCTGCAAGCGCACGAAGTTAGCAATGTAGTTAAACACAAAGGGGCCTAGCACAACATCGGACACTCCAAGAGCCGGACAATCACGCATCCCTGTAGCACGGTTGCAACGGTAGGCAGACGGCCGCCATCCGCTTGACCGTTCCTTGTCTTTGTTCGATGAAAAGCCGCCGCCGCAATCCGCACATTTCAAAACCCCGGCGAATACATGAACATACCGCCGGGGGCGGAATTTCGCCGTGTCCTTTGTCGCTTTGTTCGCATCCATTATCTTATTGCATTTTTCCCATTGTTCTTCTGATACAATCGCCGGATGGTTATTCGGCACAACAATCCACTCAGATTCAGCTTTCAATGCTCCCCTTGCTGATTCCCTGTAATTGTAGCGGTATGTGCCTTTATAGAACGGATTGCGGATAATGTCGCATACCGTTTTTGATGTCCATTCTCCGCCCCGTTTTGTCTTGATGTTATTGTTATTCAGCATCCGGCAAATCTGCAAGCATGACTTGACTTCTTCGTACTTGTCATAAATAAAATGGATTGTTACCGATTCCGCATCGTCAATCACTGGATATTTCGCTTCTTCGCTCCATCTATAGCCTAGCGGCATCCTTGCGCCGTTCCACAACCCTTTAGCCGCCCGATCAAGCATTATCCCGGTGACACGTTCGGAAGTCAGCTTGCGCTCCAATTCCGCAAATATGAGGATGATTTTCAGCATGGCTTCCCCCATAGCTGAAGATGTGTCGAATTGTTCATTTTTTGAAACGAATGTAACACGGTGCTTTTTCAATTCCTCATACATCCCGGCAAAATCTAACAGATTCCGGGATATGCGGTCAATCTTCCATACGCAAACATGGGTAAATTCTCCCCGGCGGATTTTCGCCATCATCCTTTGATATGCCGGCCTATCCGTATTTTTCCCGGAATACCCGGCATCCTCAAATATTTCCACATCATCAATATTCAAAGCATATTTACAATAGTTTATCAATTCCTGTTTCTGGAAAGGAAGCGAATCCTTGTCAATCTGATAGAGCGTTGAAACCCGGACATATAAAGCCGCTTTCAGCTTCCGATTTCCGTATAGTTTGGCAAATTCCATATTATAGCAAGTCCTTTCTGAAAAATACTGCAAATTAGGTAAAAATGGGTACAAAAAAGAAAGCCTTTGATTTTTCCGGCTTTCCATGCTATAATATGAGTGTCTAGGTCATACTGCGGCATGGGAAACCGTGTCAAGGTATATCTATCCTATACCGCCCTTGTTGGTAGCAAGGGCGGTATTATTTATTTTCTAATTGTCAGCATATAAGAATTGCCGGATTTTACGGCTATTATCTTTCCTTTTGCTGATAATTCTTTTACAGCTTTTTGTATGTGCGATTTCATTCTTTCATCAAACATTCCATACAAATCTTTTTGCATTATGCCATCATTCTGCTTAATAATTTTTAATAAATCTTTTGGAAGTGATTGCACTTTCATTAAAAATTCGTATTCATCTGGGCCGCCACAATAAAAAATGTATTCATCATGCAAGTGCGCCTTTACTTCGTCTGGATGTGATGTATAATATTCTAACACTGATTTTAAAAAGTCTATATCGGTAAAATCGGCGTTTTCGTATTCCCCGATATATTCCCCCGACATATCACGTTCAATCGGAGAATAAGGATGCTTCGAAGCGGCAGAATAGGCATCTTCAAAATATCTTTTTCCGGCATCCCCCTTTTCATAGCAGAAATTTTTCCATTCTTCATATTTTGATATTGCTTTTTCCAGTAGCTTAACCCTTTTTGATAAGTCGAACATATTATTAAATGCCGATTCCGCTTCGCTGCAAGCATTTTCATACTTGTCCATCAAAGAATCTGCTTTATATGAATAGTGATCCTCAAAATCATCATCCTCTTGTATTTCAACATATTTTTTCGATGTTTCAACTGAAATAGATGTTTCTATCACAATCGAATCTTTTTTAGAATCGCTATCCATGGCATTTGTCTTGTTTACAATTATTCTACCGCTTTTTGCAAGCCATATAATAAAGGCTATAATAGCAATCGCAATAATGGCAACAATCCACATATCACACTTCCTTTCCTGTTTTTTCCGCATCCCTATATAAAATATATCTTGTGGATTTTCCACAATCTATAGAAAGGGGGATGCGCTAAATGAGTAACGAGGAATTAAAAGCCATCATCCACAAGATGATTGATGCAATTTCAGAGAAAAGGCTTCTTGTTATGATTTACACATTCATCAAGTATCTGAAATAGCATCCCGGCAACAGATGGACGGCGGAGCATGGGGCGGCTATTCAAGCCCCCTCATGCTATCCGACAACCTATGTATAAATTCCCGGAATAGCTTTTTGCCGTCATCGTCCAGTTTCCAGTATTCTACAATAAGGCTTCGCACAAAGGCATCACTGGACAGCGATGCGGCGGCTTTTGCAAATTCATCTTCCGTGAAATCCAAGAACATATCGCCCTTGCCATCCCTTAACCATTCTTCCCGGACATTAAATTCCCGGCAGATAGCAAGAATCATTTGTTCGGTAATACTTCGCTCCCCTTTTTCAATTCTGGATATTGATGCGCCAGTCACTCCCAAACGGCTTCCGAAAGATTCTTGGCTTAAATGCAAAGCCTTTCTTATATTAGAAACCCTATTTTTCATTGATTTACGCCCCCTTTCTATGACTGATAAGCACATAATAACAAAAAAACTTACCATAGTCAAGAAAATTTCAAAAAAACTATTGACAAACTTACCAAAGGTAGATATAATCTTACCATAGTCAAACGAAACAAGACTACGGAAAGGGGGAAATGAATATGGCGAACACCGAGGAAATCAGAAAGACAATAGCATCCCCGGAAAATGAGGAAGTGGCGGTTCTGCTTGAATCCTTGGATGAAAATTCCAAAGTGCTTGCTAAAACGTATCTGTCAGCACTTGCGGACAGGCAGCGGCTTGAAAAAAGCAAGGCAGCATTGGCGGCGGTATAGGATAGCGTATTAAATCCCCACGACCTAGACAATCACGGGGATTTCCCAAAGAGAGGTAGGCATATATGGGAGAAATCAAAGAAAATGATGGTTTTGAACTGCAAAGGACAACATCTATAAGGCGAGAGGATGTAGAAAAGTTTCTGATTGCCATACAGCAGATTGCAAAGCCTTTTGAACTGAACAAAAGGCAGCGGGCCATAGTTGACTATGACCCGGAAAGCCCATCGGTAAAGATTCGGTACTTTACTGAAAACGAGTGATGAAATCGGACGGAATATGCAGAACGGATTCTATGGAATCCTTATGTTCCCAAAATACTTCGTATACTTTCGGCTTATTGGCAACGAAGTTACACATAAATGCCGTTCCGTCAAGAATTTCATACAGCCTTTCCGATTCTTCATCGGAATAGGAACTAAGGTCAACGATGTATCGTTGGAGCAATTTGCTTTCCCCTTTCCTATGTACTTGGTTGCTGTAACAACCTGTAGATACATTATAGGAGATAGGAAGCTTGAAAACAAGGCAAATTTGGCAATGACAGAGATATATTTCAGATAACAAATTTCCTGTGACCTAGACAATCACGGGGATTTACAAAAAGTCTTTATTACGAGAAAGGAAGGGCAAGATGGCAGCAGTACAAAAAATCAGCGTAACCGAAGCCGAAAAGCGTTTTAATGCTTTCGGCTTGCCGGACTACAGGCTGCGGAATGTAACCGATCTGAAAGTGGTTTTCGGGCATGATGTCAAGTTGTTAAAAGGCTATTCGGATTTGACGGCGGAGCAGCAACAACTTTTCGATGCGTTTATCTGCAATTACTATAATTGCGTGGGCATGGGCCTTAAATGCGGATTTGTTCCGAAGTCAATTCATTATGTGGAGAAAATAACCTATTGCGTATCACGGCCGGCGGACGAATGGAATGAAACGCCATACAAAGAGGTATGCGCCGCAGTATTCAATATCCTTTTGCCGGATGGGAAAAAGCGGAGATTCAAGTTTCATAATTTTTACCCGGAGATTCCGGCGGAATATTGGATTGATTCAAGCACGGAAAAATTTCTACGGTTTGACTATAAGGATGGCAAGCGGATGGATTGGCTGCATGTTATCGAGCCGGAAAAATGGTATTAGGAAATGCTTGATTTCGGATTCTACAACATGGACTGCATGGAGGGTATGCGCCAATTCCCGGATAAATATTTCGATTTGGCAATCGTTGACCCACCATACGGAATAGGGGAATCTGGAAAGAAAAACGGCACAAGAAGCAAATTAGCTACATCAAAGGATTACCCGGAATTTTACGGCGAGGACAAAGAGCCGCCGGGGCCGGAATACTTTGCGGAGTTATTCCGGGTAAGCAAGAATCAAGTCGTATGGGGCGCAAATCATTTCATATCCCGGATGCCGTTTGATTCAAGTTGTTGGATTGTGTGGGATAAGGAAACAGGAAACAATGATTTTGCCGATTGCGAATTGGCTTGGACTTCCTTTTCTACAGCGGTGCGGAAATATACTTTCAGATGGAGCGGAATGCTACAGGGCAACATGAGGGATAAGGAAATCCGTATCCATCCAACGCAAAAGCCCGTTGTGCTGTATGAATGGATTTTGCAGAAGTACGCCGTTCCGGGGGCTATCATCCTTGATACCCATGTAGGGAGTGCGTCAAGCCTTATAGCCTGTACAAAATTGGGATTTCCTTATATTGGCTTTGAAATACATCCGGGATATTACAAAAAGGCGTCGGAACGCCTACAGGCAGAAACGGCGCAAATTACGATTTTCAATATGGAGGGTGCAAACGGATGGTAAAAGTATACTGCGATATTTGCGGAAAAGAAATCATAAGGGCGAAAGAGGTTTGGAAATTATCTCTTTTGTCAAAGCCGGAAAATGTCCGGGTGTCCTACGATGAAAAAGTGGAGGATATGTGCGAATCATGCGCTACAGAAATTCACTGTCACCTGTCCGCAATGAAAAATGGCCTAAAGCTGAAATTTGACTGTATCCCGGAAACAGGGGGCGGAAATGGATAATCGAACAATCGTTGAAACACTGAAAGAATTTGGAATTGAAACGGAAAGGGAACTGGATGCGGTGTTGAAAAAATCCGTTTTCAGCATCGGGATTATGGCGGCCGGCACACTTGCCCCCTTGCCGTTTGAAAATATGAAAGGAGAATCTAACAATGATTAAAAGCGAACTTGTAATTGTAAGGGATAAGAACAACAATCCCAACATCATGCGGAGGTATGAAAAGTGTCCGCATCGTGAGGTTGACCCGTCCATTGAGGGCGATGCCGTGCATCCCATGTTTATCATCCGGGGAAAAGAGGTAGATGCCATCTATCTGCCGGAATACCTTTCTTGCATGATTGACGGCATCCCCTACAGCTTGCCGATGCAGCCCCCGGCTACCATGATGGACTTTGATTCCGTTGTGGAGTGCCACAGGAGAAAGGGCGATGGATGGCACTGCATGACGGCGGTAGAATGGCAGTTTATAGCCGATCTGATAAGGCTTCGGGAATCCGCCGGGGCGGAATCCATGAGGGGCAATACATCATTCGGCTGCAGCCATCTTGCAATGGGAGAAAAGGGAATCCATCCAGAGGGGCGGAACACGATCACTTTGACAGGCAGCGGGCCGGAATCGTGGTTCTTATACGACAACAAAGAGGGCATTGCGGATTTTGTGGGGAATGTCTGGAAGCACATCGCCGGAATCCGGCTTGTGAATGGGCGTTATCAGTACATAAAGGACAACGATGCCGCCGCCCCGGATTGCGATTTGTCAAGGGATAGCAAGGAATGGGCGGATGTGCTGATTGATGGGAAGCCGCTGAAGGTAAGCGTGGAGGATGACGAAGTAACAATCCTTGCAACGAATGAGGAAACCGGGAAAGAGTACGGCGGCGATGAATGGCAGAATGTCGGGATTGACATTGACCCTATCCCGGACTTTGTGAAAGCCCTTGGAATCATCCCGGCAAGGCATGAGGGAAACAGGGAATATTTTTATGCGGATGCAGAGGAAAGCGAATGTGTGCCTATCCGGGGCGGCAGCTACAACAACTCTTCGAACGGCGGTTCTTCGGCGTTGCATTTGGGCAACTTGCGCTCCGATGTGGACGGCAACGTCGGCTTCTTCTCCGCTTACTACAAAGTTGAAAGCTGATCGCTGAAATATGATTCCTGTTTGATTGTGCGATAGCGCAATCACTGAAATGTTGAATAGGGGCAAAAGAGGGGCTTGCGCCAAAGCTACCAACTCACACGCAAGCCCCAAAGGAAAAGACGCTGAAAAACGCATTTCCTTTACTCATTATACTTGCATTTTTATATTTTTGCAAGTGGAAAGGTGGGAAAATGGCGGAAATCGGCTATTATTCGGACGGCGTTACAAAATTTACAGACCCCTTTTATCAATGTGTTTGCCGTGGCTGCTTGCATCGCTTTTGGAGCGTGTTGATTACATCACATTGCCCCGAATGCGGATGTGAAGATGTATTCCGTTCTTTCGACTACAGGGAAGCGGATGCGGAATCTGCCCGGTTGAAAAATAAATAAAAGAATATCCTAGAAAATCAAAATAAATCATTGTGTTTCAAGGATATTCAAAAAATATCAGTGAAAGGATGGTGGTTTTTTGAATCGTTTGGGATTTCTGATTTTGTCCGTCCTGTCTACAAATGGCGCATTCGATAAAGTGTCGGCAATGACAGCGAAAGAAATCACGGATGCGGAGGATTTCGGATATAAGGACAATACAATTTTCAAGAAAATAACAGAATTTGAATCAATGGGCTATGTTGCCGCCGGATACAAAGAGGGGAAAGCCAAAACCTTTTATATCACGGAATCCGGCAAACAGGCGTTAAAACAGGTATGAAAGGAAGGATTGCGGCATGAAAAAGAAAATCGGATTTGTTGCCATAGGGCAAGCCGGGGGCAACATCGGGAAGCTTTTTGAGGATAAGGGGTTTTCTGTCCTGTACCTCAATACATCACAGGAGGATTTGCAGACCCTTAAAAATGCAAAATACACATATCACATCGCCGGGGGCGAGGGCTGCAACAAAGACCGGGCAAAGGCGAAAAGGCTTGTGATGGAGGACTTCGACAATATCAGCAAAGAAATCTATGAAAAGATGGATGTTTCCATGATTTACGTTGTCTTTGCGGCCGGCGGCGGAACTGGAAGCGGATGCGGCCCGATGCTGATTGATCTGCTTTTGGGCGATATTGCGGCCGGAGAAAGCAAGGTGGAATCCGTTGGGGCTATTACGGTCATTCCAAGCGAAAAGGAAAGCCCGAAAACACAAATAAACTGCTATGAGTGCTTTGAGGAATTGACGGCGATTAGCAGCATTGCAAGCGTTATGATTATTGACAATTCAAAAGGGGATAAGCTGATTCTGAATCAGCATCTTGTAAATGTTTTCTATAACTTTATCGAGATTCCCAACAGGCACAAGGACGAAAGGGGCAATATCGACCGGGCGGAGATAGAGGAAACATTAAAGTCAAAAGGGATGCTTATTGTGACGGAGATTCCGGCAAAGGAAAGCACTACTGCGGCGGTACTGGAATCTTTCAAAAAAAGCGTGTTCGCCCCGATTGAGCCGGACAGGGTTATCAAATACATCTCCATATCCATCGCCGGGGCCGTGGATGTGGACGCAATGCGAAAAGAAATCGGAATCCCGGTGGATGTATTCCAGACATATAACGAGAAAGCAACTATTTGTTGCCTTGCCGGACTGAACTACCCGAAAACACGGCTTGAATCGGTGTATGGGAAAGCGGTGGAGAACCAAGAGCAGATCATCAAGAATCTGCAAGCCGTATCTGATTCCGGCATGAAAAAGAACGTGAATTTCCTTGCATCCGTGAAAGCTGCGCCGTCCGCCGATGCGCCAAAGCAAAAGACATCCAGAAGGGATTTGCTGAAAAAATATATGGGGTAGGTGCGGAGCATGGCGGATATTAAATGGATAAAGCTGAAAGTCGGAATGTTCAACGATGACAGAATCAAAGTTATACAGGCGATGCCGGAGGGCGATGCGCTGATCGTGATATGGATTCGGATGCTGATTCTTGCCGGAATCAGCAATGCGGAAGGGTATCTGATGATTTCGGAAAATCTTCCCCATACGGAGGATATGCTTGCGACCATATTCAACAAGCCGCTTTCCGTTGTCCGGCTTGCCTTGAAAACTTTTGAAACTTTCGGGATGGTTGAAGCCTGTAATGAGGGGATTTTTATTACAGATTTCGCCGCCGAACAGGGCGAAAAGATGCAGGACATCCGGGAGTACAACAGGATAAAAAAGGCGGAATCACGGGAAAGGGCAAAGCAGAAACGGCTTGAAATGTCATTGGCCGGCAAAATTGACAGTCAACTAAATGTCAATGACAAGTCAATGACAAGTCAAGGAAATATGTCAACCTGTCAAGACACAGATATAGAAGAAGATAAAGATATTATTATAAATAATAATATACCCCAAAATCCGCCGGATTTAGGGGGCAAGCCGGAGCGGTTGGACTATGAGCAGATAGCGGCACTATATAACGCTACCTGTAAGGATTTGCCGAAAGTGAGGGGGCTTTCTGACGAACGCAAGCGGAAAATAAAGACCCTGTTAAATGCCTTGAATAAAGCAAAGGTATTGATGGAGTTAGGGGCTTATGAGCGGCTTGAATATATTTTCCGGCTTGCGGATGAATCGGACTTCCTTTCCGGGCGCAGTAAGGCAAATCAGTGGTGCGGCTTTGATTGGCTGATAAACGCCAAAAATGCCCTAAAGGTTATAGAGGGCAATTATAAGAATGGGGGAACGATGAACTATGTCGGCAACACAGGAGGATTTCAACCGGGCGATGCAGCGCATTCTTGCGAATCGGAAAATGATGCCCTTGCAGCATTCCGGGCCGGGAGAGGAAAGGATGGCGGAGAGGACGGAAACGGCGTATAAGTGCGAAAAATGCAGAGATACCGGGTATATATTCCGCAAAGGGGAAGATGGATATGATTACGCTTCGCCGTGCGTATGCATTAAATCCCGGATAATGGAGAGCAAGCTGCAATTTGCCAACATCCCCAAAGAGTTTAAGGGCTACACGGTGGAATCCTTTGACTTGGGGCTGTATACCACGCCGGACGGAAAGGAAAGGGCGGAAATGGCAAAGATGCTTTGCACGAACTACATCAAGGAATTTCCGGGGATTTCGGAGGATGGGAAAGGGCTTTATATGTATTCCCGGACGAAGGGCAGCGGAAAGACCCGGATGGCGGCGAGCATTGCAAACGACATTATTTCGCAATACAGGATTTCCGCAAAATTCGCCACTACGCTTCAGATTTTGGACGAGATCAAAAAAACATGGCATGAGCAGACGGGGGCGGATTCCGGGGAGCAGAAATTTCTTGCTGATATAATCCGTGTTCCTGTATTAGTGATTGACGATATAGGCGTGGAAAAGCCTACAGAATGGGTAAATGAGAAATTTTATTCAATCCTCAATGGGCGGATGGTGCAGAAACAAGTAACGATTTTTACAAGCAACTGCGAAATGGAAAAACTTTTGTTCGATGATAGGATTATCAATCGGATTATGAAGATGGCCTTGCCCGTGCCTTTCCCGGATGAATCCGTGAGGGCTGCGCTTGCCAAGGCTGAAAACAAGGAACTTTATAACAGGCTTTTGAGAGGTTGAGCGATGGGAAAAACAAAGAATTATAGATTGTCGGAGGATGAAAAGCGCATCCACCGGGAAGCGGTGGAAATACGGAAAAAGACAGATAAGCAGCTTATAGAGTACATAGAGGGCGAAAAGGAAAATGTCCGGGAAGCTTTGGTTGCTGAATATAAAGCGGTATTTGATGAATATATCTATCCAATTTTTGATTGTGTGGATGAAACATTCAGCGGATGCCCGGAGGATTTCAGAAAGTGCTTGAAAGCAATGGACATCGCCGCCGATGTGATAGGGGATTGCAAGGCGGACGGATATTTCCGTGATACGGACGCAAAACGGGCATTTCTGCAAAAGCTTAGTGAAATTCCAGGAATCGGGAAATCAATCATGAAAAAGATTGAGGGGGCTGCGGCGGATGGGGAATAGCGAGGATAGGCTGATAAACAAAATTGAAAACCTCATAAGGCTTTCGAGCAGCAACAATGAACATGAAGCACGGGCGGCAATGATGAAAGCACGGGAATTGATGGCGAAATACCATATCCGCATGGAGGATGTTTCCCCGGAGGAAAAGAAAAGCGAAACCGTGGAAGCCGCCACAACGCTTGAAAAATTCCGGGAAACTTGGGTATCAGACCTTGCCGGGGTAATAGCGCAAAATTTCAGATGCCGGACATTGCTTTTGCACTGGTACACAGGGAACACATACAAAATCCGCTTTTTAGGCGTGAATGATGATGCTTTCGTGTGCATGGAAATCTTTAGATATGCCCTAAAAGTGATAAAGAGCAGAGTAAAGACCATGAGGGGAATTTTTTATGAATCTGGAAAGGATTTTAATTATAATGACAAGCTTGTTTATTGCCACGGATTCATGAAAGGATTGCAGATAAACTTCACAGAACAGACAAAGCGGCAGCAAGAGAGCCGGAGAGATAATTGCTTCGCCCTTGCGCTTTGCGTTCCGGCGGTTGTGGATAAGGCGATAGAATCAATGGGAGTAGAGGACGCTGCGCCGTCCACACGCCCGAACATGAGCCGGAAAAACTCCATGCTTTACGGCATCGGTTACACGGACGGAAAAGCATTCCAGAATGCCGGGGATAAAGAACGGCTTCACAGTTAAGGACAATCTGATTTTGCTATAGATTGATTAAGCATGAAAGGAGGGAATCGGGATGCTGCACGTTGATTTAAGCAAATTGGCCGGGGGAGAACTGCAAGCGAAATTTGACCGGGAGATCACGAAAGTGATCGAGAACATGAAAGACCCAAACACGCCATACCAAGAAGCCCGGAGCATCACAATCAAAATATCCCTAAAGCAGACAGAGCTTCGGGATGATGCGAAAGTGGATATTTCTGTAAACAGCAAATTGGCCGGCGTGATTTCTGCAAAGACGAATTTCGCAATAGGGAAAGACCTAAATTCCGGGGAAGTGCTGATACAGGAATATGGAAAACAGATTCCGGGGCAGATGACTTTTACGGACATATCCCCGGAGGAACTGAAAACAGAATCACAGGCAGACAGCAAGAAAGTAACATCAATGCCGAGGGCTTTAAGGGTCAACGGATAAAAAAGAAAGTGAGGATTTGAAAATGATTAAAGAGGCTTTACAGTACATCATCGGGCTTCAGCAGCCAAGGATTGAGGAAATCGGCGGCAAGAACTATTACTTCCACAATGGGAATATCCCTATGCTTGTGGACGGATGCCGGGATTGCGAAGCGGTACAGCTTTCCACGCTTACATCGCTTGTCGATTATATCAAGAACCGCATGGCGGACGATTTCCCGGACGGTACGACGAAAATGATCGTCCATGTGGCATCGGAAACGGAAGTTAGTCTGCTGACACAGTTTAACGGAGATATGAAGCGTTTGGAGGTTATAAGCGTAAAAGCGAGAGTGCCGGCCATCACGCTGAATAAATTTATCGAACAGGAAGCTTTCATCATCCAGATGCAGTCCATGTTTCTTGATACGCCGGATAAGGCTATCGTGATGCAAGTTTCCGGAAACGTGGAGGATAAGACCGTGGCAGCATACGGGGATGACGGCGTATCACAGAAAGCGACCATCAAGACCGGGCTTGCAAACGTGGAGGATGTGATCGTGCCGAATCCCGTTCGGCTGCAGCCGTTCCGTACATTCCATGAGGTAGGGCAGCAGGAAATTGACTTTGTTTTCCGCATGAAGAACAGCAGCAACGGCGTGGCGTGTGCATTGTTTGAAGCGGACGGCGGAGCATGGAAATTCCGGGCCGTCCATGAGATCGCCGAGTATCTGAAGGATAAACTGGCAGATGTGGAGAACATCGCCATATTGTCATAGTGACAGCATATCCGCCGGGGCCGGCGTTATGGCCCCGGCGATGTAAAGGATGGTGCAGATGGTTTTTTCAGAAATCAAGGAAAAATTTTTTGTATTAGTGGAGGGCGAGGAAAGGGCGATTATAAGGGATTCCGAAAAACAGGCGGAAAAGACCCGGAAAAGGCTTTCCAAGTTTTCCGGCGGAAAGAAAATATATGTCTATAAGGCAGAGCAGAAAAACGGATAAGGGGAGCGAATTGCATTGAATAAATGGATAGGGAGCGGCCGGCTGATAAAGGATGCGGAAATAAGGTATTTCCCATCATCCGGGAAGCCGTTCGCCACATTTGCGCTTGCCATACCAGACCCATTTGCCCGGAAAGGAGAGCCAAAAGCGGATTTTATTGATTGCATAGTCTACGACAAGAAGAAAGTGGAATTGATAGAAAAGCACATCCGAAAGGGTACGAAACTGGAAATTGTCGGGCGGCTGAAATCCGGCAGCTTTATAAACAGGGATGGGAATCGGTCATATTATAGGCGCATCGTTGTGACCGAACTGGAATTTGCGGAATCACGGGCAGCAGAGCAGCAAGCGGACATCCAAGCGGAATTAGACAGCATGAGCCTGGAAAGTTATGATTTTATGGATATTCCAGAAGGGGCAGATGGCGAATTGCCGTTTGCGTGAGGTAGTGCGGATATGATAATGGATATTGCCAAGAAGATAGAAGAACATTACAGGATAAAGCTGTACAGAATCAATTATATATTTACGCTTTTGAACAATGCAGATCGTGAAGCGTCCATTCTGTTAGAAAACGAGTGCTGCAAACACACGGCGGCGATGTCGGATGTTTGCGTGGCGTATAACATCATAGATGCCGGAAGGAAAAAATCCGGCAAGGATTTTTCAACATCGAAGATTGTCGGCGTGGTGGATGTGTGCTTGCAGAGTAGCAGAGATTCCGGGATTCCGGCGGAGGAATTGGCGAAGCGCATTGTCGCAAATCTTTTCGGCGTGGAGATCACACGGCAAGAAACGGATATGATAGAAACAGAAACGAGGAACAGGATACCATGAGCGGATTAAAAGTAAATGACTTCTTCTGCGGATGCGGAGGAATGGGCATTGCGTTCCAAAAAGCCGGGTTTGAAATCGCCGGGGCTTGGGATTATGACAAACACGCCGTACAGAGTTACCGGGAAAATGTCGGAAATCACGTCCAGAAAGCGGACATCCGGGAAATGAAATGGAGCGACATTCCGAAGGCTGATGTGTGGGCTTTTGGATTTCCTTGCCAAGATTTGAGCGTGGCGGGGGGGAAGAAAGGGATGGTTGTCAAGTGCCAAGACTGCGGATGCGTACAGGAGATAGAGCCGGGGGAATACGATGGAAACAACCGATGCCCGGAGTGCGGCGGAAACAACATCAAGGCGGACAGCCGGAGCGGATGTTTCTTTGAAATGATGCGCTTGCTTCAAGAAACAGAGGAACACGCCCCGGAGAATATGCCGGCCGTGATAATCGCCGAAAACGTAAAAGGATTAAAGCCGTATCTGAATGTACTGGAAATAGAGTACAGGAAAAGGGGATACAAGGCATACTATCAGCTTTTCAATTCTAAATACTGGAATGTGGCGCAAAGCCGGGAGCGGTATGCGGTTGTAGGCACAAGGGAAGCGGAAAACCTTTCTTTTGCATTCCCGGCGGAGCAGCACGAATTTATCCCGAAGCTATCCGGCTTTCTGGATAAAAACGTGGATGCGAAATACTACATAGAGGATTCCAAGGCAAAAACAATCTTGAAACAGGCATTAGAACGCCTTGCAAATCTAGGGAAATGCCACGCAACATTAACGCCTGACCGGGAAAAGAAAAGGCAGAGGGGGCCAAGGGCAAAGTCGGATGAAGAAGCAATGTTCACGCTAACGGCGCAAGACATCCACGGGGTAATAGTTGCGGATGATTCGGGGGGGTACTGCGAAGCCGGGAATATGAATTTGACGATGAAATGACGAACAGCATCTTCACGGATAAAGATAATTGCGCTTATTGTTGCCAAGCGTCCTATTACAAGGGGATTTCTCCAAGCAAGATAGGGAAATGGCAGCGCACACATATCATCGAAAGGGTAAAGGAATAATCAGATGGAAAAGCCAAAACTGATAATGTTGGGGCATCTTGACATCCGGGGCCATGACAGCATAAAGCGAGTATATCATCCCGAAGGGCTATCCCCAACGCTTACAACATCCGGGGGGGTAATAGGCAAGTGAAAATATTGGACTTGATGAAGTACCGGGTTAGGAAATTAACGCCAAACGAGTACGGGAAACTACAGGGATTCCCGATGGACGGTTGGCATCAAGTAGTATCGGACACACAGGCATATAAGCAATTCGGAAATGCCGTAACAGTAACTTTGTTCTGCGAGATCGCAAAATCAATCAAAACCTGTATAGAACAGGGGAAAGGAGAAAATGATGGTGAGCGCAAATAAAGCAGCGGATGCGATAAAGAATTTCAACAAGGCACTGAATGATCTTGGGAAAACCGATAGCGAAAAGGAGTGCGAGAGAATCCGGCGATTTCAAGTATTCGCCGGGAGGTATTTCCCGGAAAGCGCAAAGAAATATATGCTTGAAGGAGGGTTTTTCCGGCAAACGGCATCAACACATTACCATTCCGCACATTTTGGAGGGCTTGCAGACCACTCCCACGCAGTAGCGGAAGCACTTTTAGGGTTTACCCGTAAAATGGGGTTGGAATGGGAAAAAGAGCGAAGCCCCTATCTGGTTGGCTATCTGCATGACATTTGCAAGATGGATGAATATATCTTGAAAGAGGTAGATGGCGCAAGGGCGTATGAGTTTAACAAGGACAGGCTTTTGATAGGACACGGCGATAAATCCGCCATCATTGCGGCGATGCTGATTCCCGATCTGACGGATGAAGAAATGCTTTGCATTAGGTATCATCACGGTGCATTTGAGTACAGCAAAGACGCATGGAACGCCTACGGACACGCAATCGAAAAGTATCCGAATGTACTTTACACGCACACGGCGGATATGGCGGCATCGAGGATTAAGGGAGTATGAATGTATGAATAAATCAAAAATAGAATGGTGCAAATATACATGGAATCCCGTTACGGGATGCAACAACGGATGCCCGTATTGCTATGCCGCAAAAATAGCACACAGATTCGCCGGGGATGATGCCGAATGCTGTAATTGCTGCATAAGCCCGGATTGCCCCGGAAAGACCGCTGAAAGGAAATGCCCGGACTTTAGGGAGTACAGGCCGAGCGAAAAGATTCATGTGCTTGACATAAAGCAATATGGATTCTATCCAAAGAAACATTACATTGCTTTTCCTTATGGATTTGAGCCTACGCTTCATCGGTACAGGCTGCAAGAGCCGGGCAATATCAAAACGCCGTCAACGGTTTTTGTGTGCAGCATGGCGGATTTGTTCGGCGATATTATCCCGGATGAATGGATTTTTGAGGTTTTCAAGGCGTGTGCAGAGCATCCGCAACACAGGTATATGTTTCTTACCAAGAATCCCATGAGGTATTTTTCTTTGATGGAATCCGGGAATCTCCCGAAATCGGAAAATATGTGGTACGGAACGACAATAACAACGGAAACGGACGATTTTTTCTATGACGATGGGTACAATTCATTTTTGAGCATTGAGCCTATACAGGGGCCGATTTCGATACCGTTCACGGGGATAAAATGGGTTATCATCGGACAGGAGACAGGGAACAGGAAAGAACGCATCAAAGCAATGCCGGAATGGATAAACGGAATACATAAAGCCTGTATATGGGCCGGCATCCCTGTATTCATGAAAGACAACCTTTCCGGCGTGGTGGAAAATCTGATACAGGAGGATGCAGAAAGATGATAGTTGCAAATGTCGCAAACAGCGGAAACGATGAATTTTATACGCCGGATTATGCGATTGACCCGATCATGAAATACATACCAGAGGGAAGCCGGATATGGTGTCCTTTCGATACGGCGGAAAGCCTGTTTGTCAAAAGATTTTCGGGGGGTATTTCGTAACCGCAACACATATTTTCAACGGAGAGGATTTCTTTTTGATAGAGCCGCCGGAATGCGATTACATTATCAGCAATCCGCCGTACAGCTTAAAGGGGGATGTGTTGCAAAGGCTTTTTGACATCGGAAAGCCGTTTGCTATGCTTGTGGGAGTGGTGGGGCTTTTTGAGAGCCAAAAACGATTTGAAATGTTCCGGGATAACGACTTTGAAATTATGTACATGAATAGGAGGGTTGCATATTTCAAGGATTACGCCGAACAAAAGCCGTCATTAAATCCCCCATTCAGCAGCGTTTATGTTTGTCATGGGATATTGCCAAAGCAAATTGTTTTTGAGGAAATCAAGAAAATATAGGAGGATGGCGCAATGGTTAGAGAAATCGTAACAGATATTGACTTTTTGGAAAAGCCGCTTGAAAAGGTGGAATCTGCGGAGGAAGTGAAAGAATTGGCCCGTGATCTACTGGACACGGCAAAGCATCACGGAAAGCGTTGTTTAGGGCTTTCTGCGAATCAGATAGGCGGCACGAAAAAGGTTGTGGCGGTCAAGATTACGGAAAATGATTTTATCTTGATGATAAATCCGACAATCGTAAAAAAATCTACACAATGCTATGTAGCAACCGAAGAATGCCTTTCCTTGGAGGGCGCACGGAAAACGATGCGGAATCGGTGGGTGGATGTCATGTACAGGGATTCCGGCTATCACATCAAGAAAATGCACTGCACCGGGCTTGTGGGGCAGATCGTACAGCATGAGATAGACCATACAAACGGCGTTATCATATAGGGGGTAGGATATGGCAATATGGGCCTTTGATTTTGATGGTACGTTGTGCGAAGATAGATTCCCGGAGATCGGGCCGGCAAAGCTACAGGCGATAGAAAAGGCGAAATCCATAAAGGCGGAGGGAAATATAATCATATTGTGGACTTGCCGGGTAAATGAGCGGCTTGCGGAAGCAGTGGAGTTTTGCCGGGGATATGGGCTTGAATTTGATTATGTCAATGAGAATGTGCCGGAGAATATCGAAAAATACGGAAATGACTGCAGAAAGGTATATGCGAATCATTATGTGGACGATAGGGCGCAAAACATAGAGGGTTACATAAAAGCGGACTATGCACATAAAATCGCTATGGAATACGGCTATGAGCCGCAAAGCAGACAGCTAATAGAGGAATGCGCCGAGTTGATACAGGCGGTAAATAAAGATTGGCGGCTGAATCAGAAAACGGATGCGGAGCAGTCGGCGGCACTGAATGAGGATTTAGAAAAATCTGCTTTTCATGTGTTGGAGGAATTGGCAGATGTTTCCGTCATGGTTATGCAAATAGCATATCTTAGAGGGGCGGAAGCAGAAAGGAAGCTGGATGCGGAGATAATGCGGAAGCTGCAAAGGCAGATTCAGCGCATCGCAAGGAAAAGGGGCGGAGGAAATGGGGCAGATAAATAATATCATAAGCGAAGCGGATATGTTGAAAGGGAATATATGCCGCATTTGCGTAACGGACAGCGAAAAAGAACTTGCGGAAATGTATCAATGGGCTTCCCGGCGGTTGGCGAATCTTTTCATGTGGAATCTGGAAAGAATCCGCAATGCCGGGGAATCGGAGAAATAGGAGGATTAGGGCATGGCAGCAGGCAGATGTGCGGCGGCTTATCATACAGACGAATGGCACGGTTACGGATGCACGATCACAGAAGGGGCTTGTATGTTCCTGTACCCGGACAGTAAGAAATGCGCCAAGGAATACGGAGAGGGGCCGGATGCGGAATCAGACGATAACGAGGAAAGGGATGTATAAATGGCAGAGAACAAACATACATTATCAGACTTATACCAGATGCAAAGCCTTTCCTTGGATTCAAAAATCAGCATGACCCGGCGGCGGATACAGGGATGGATTGATGAATTTGGCGAAGATGGTGTATATGTCAGCTTTAGCGGCGGCAAGGACAGCACGGTATTACTGCATCTTGTAAGACAGGATTACCCGAATATAAAGGCGGTTTTCATTGATACGGGGTTAGAATATCCAGAGATAAGGCAATTTGTAAGAACATTTTCAAATGTCGATATTCTGATTCCAAAAATGAATTTTCGCCAAGTGATAGAAAAATATGGCTATCCATTTATCAGTAAAGAGGTATCGGAAACAGTTGATTATGCAAGGAGATATGTAAAAGCACTTGAAGCATGGAAAAAAGAAAATGAGCCGATACCAGAAAGTAAAATGCCATACGCCCCACAAATGGCCGACTTGTTAGGGATAGAAAGGAGGGCAAACAAAGAGAACCCGGAATATCAAAACTTAAAGAATGGGATTATGCCAAAAGAAAATGTACGCTATCAAATACTTTGCGGAACATTCAGACACAAAGAAAAGGGAGAGCAAACGGACGAAATCTCAAAAATGTATAATAAATCTAAATACAAATTTTTTCTGGATGCCCCGTTTGAAATATCCTCTATGTGCTGCAAAGTGATGAAAAAACAGCCAATAAAAGAGTATGCAAAAAAGAATAACAGAAAACCGATTACGGCACAAATGGCATGTGAAAGCAAACTGCGGACACAGCATTGGATAATCAATGGATGCAATGGTTTTGAAATGAAAAGCCCGATCAGCAATCCGATGGCCTTTTGGACGGAGCAAGACATTTTACAATACATTTCTGCAAATCGGGAATTGCTTATTGATTGGAGAATCCGGGAAATCGAAAAGCTGCACGGATGCCCGATCTCTGAAATCATTGATACAAAGACAGGGCTTCCGGCTTTCCCGGTGGATTCATTAACGCCGATAGCAAGCGTTTACGGCGATATTGTTGTGGACTATGCAAGTTGCGGACAGATTCCGGGGCAGATAGATTTTTCAGATATGGGATATTTAGAAAACGAAAGATCATTGAAAACGACAGGATGCAGCCGTACAGGTTGTATGTTCTGCGGATATGGATGCCATCTTGAAAAATCGCCTAACCGATTTGAGAAAATGAAAATAACACATCCAAAGCAATATGATTACATAATGCGTGGAGGGCATTGGAGGAAATACAGGATATTCAATTTCAAAGGAGAGGAAATTTCACTTCGGCATTGTACCCATGAACAGATTGAAAGATGGGCGGAAAATAACCGGGAAAATATACGCTTCAAGATTGAAAAGGAAGATTTCTACTTAGATGGCACTGGACTTGGATATAAAGAGGTAATCGACTGGATAAATGAAAATGGAGGGATGGGAATATTATATTAAAGGGGCTTTCGGCCCCTTTAATAAACTATAAAATGTATAATGTAAAGAAAAATAAAAATATTTATAGAAATAATTACATTTACTATTGACAAGTTACATTATAAAGTGTATAATGTAATTATCAAAAGGAACGGAGGAAAACAAAATGTATTTCAAATATTACAAGGACGCTGAAGAATATGCTAAAAAGCATTATGAAAAATGGAGCATCTGGTTTGATAGGGATGAAAAGATGTACTATATCTTACCTAGATAAGAGAGAAAGGGGAAAGCGTGAAAGAGTATACTGTAACGTGTTGGGCGAGCCAAGAAATCATTGTTGAAGCAGAAAGCAAGGAGGATGCGGAGGAAATTGCCATAAATGAATGCACATTTCCGTATATAGATTATTGCACGGTAGACGAAAAATAACCGCATTGTCCTAGATGGGCGCATGAAAAGCGAAATAAACCATTGAATCTACTTGACAAATTTGGTAAAATGAAAAGGAGCGGACGGCCATCCGCTCCAATTCTGAAAATATGAAATTTGAAATCCTTTAATAATTATAGCCGAAAGTGCGCTATAAGTCAAGGGGGCTGCAAAATGTCAGCACCAAGAACGCCGAATCTACAGGAAGGGAAGCTAATAAAAGAGATTGATTTTCAAATCCTTATGTGCAAGGAAAAAATCAAAAACCATGAAAAAAGCATTGCAAAGATTAAACGGATGGCCGGCATGAATGGCCCGTCTGGTATTGGTTCGGTTGACCTTTCCGGGATGCCGAAAGCCGGATTCTCACACATGGATTTCCCGGACGCAATCGCTTTGATCGCAAAAGATGAAGAATACATAGAACAGGAAAAGGCAGCAATAAAGGCATTGAGGAAGCGCAAGCGGAATCTGATTAAGGCCGTGGAGATTTTAGACGGCACGGAGCAGAACATATTTATTTACCGTGTCCTGTACGGAATGACACAGGATGCCGCCGCTGAAGCCATAGGCGTTTCATCCCGGCAGCTTCAGAGAATCGAAAAGCAGATGAAAGAGAATACAAAGGTTTTTGAATTGTAAAAAGTGCAATTTTTTGATTCGATTTTTTGAACGATTTTTTGAAGCACTTTTTTAGCAATGAAAATCAAAGAAAATCCAGTAAAATCAAGGCTTTTCACAAAAAATCAATGTCGTGTTTTATGTCGTGAAATATGTCGTGGAAATGTCGTGTTTGTTATGTTATAATGGGTATAGTTAAAAGTGTGCGGAGCAGCCCCGTTGTGGGCTGCTTTTTCGTTACCAGAAAAGGCATACTTGCGGATATGCCTTTCACTGCAAAGGGGGCATATTGATGAATACGGTTGAGCCGATTCGGGATATAGAAGTTGTATTGGACATTGCGGACTATCTCAAAGAGAGAAACCGCCGGGATTATGTGATGTTCATGTTTGGCATTTATTCGGGTTTGCGGATATGCGACATTCTGCAATTCCGTGTCCGGGATGTCCGGGATAAAGACCATATATCCCGGAGGGAGAAAAAGACGCAAAAGGAAAAGCGATTCCCGATAAACCGGGAATTAAAGAAGATTCTGAATGAATACATAGCGGACAAAAAGGACTATGAATTTCTCTTTAAGAATCCGCATGAGCCAAACAAGGCCATTACAAGGCAGCAAGCATATAACATATTATCGGCCGCCGGGAAACAGTTTGGGCTTGACAGCATAGGAACGCACACGCTGCGAAAGACATTCGGCTATCATTTATACAAACAGACAAACGATGCGGCCTTGCTGATGGATATATTCAACCATTCCGACATCCATATAACATTAAGATATATTGGGGTAAATCAGGATTGCAAGGATAAGGCATACAACAATCTATCATTCAAACGGTAGGCATATTACACGCTGCTTTCGGACGAAAAATCGGAAAGCTTTTTTTATTTTGCCTACGGCTTGACATATTAAGGCATTGTCAAATGGCATGGGATGATTTCGTCCGCCTTAAATAGAAGTGAAGCTTGAAAAGACTATTTTACAAAATATTAGATATGTCAATAGAATGTGGATGCGCCGGAACGCCCGAACACGAACAGGCGTTTGCTATCGCAAGCCCGAACAACATAGGTTCTTTTATCGAACAAATGTTTGTTGCGGGTCTGCGAAGCCCAAAATCTTTCTAGGCACAGAAAAAAAATAACAAAAGTTGCCGTTTCCGATGGGAGGGGTACAGATGGCAAAAAAAACCACGCCGCCGGACGGCGGAGCAGCAGACAGCATAAAGACAACAGACATTAGCGCAATCACGGTAAACAGTGCCGCCCTTGAAAAGATAATAGGCGTGTCTGACAGGCGCATCCGGCAGCTTGCGGAGGAAAATATCATCATCCGGGCAGCAAAGGGGCGGTATAAGCTGATGGATTCCATCACGAACTATATTTTGACCTTAAAGGTACAGATGGAAGCCAACAATGCGGAATCCGTGGATGGGGAAATCGACTTGGAGGAAGAAAAAGCCATCCATGAAAGGGTAAAGCGGCACATTTCGGAGCTGAAGCTTCAGACCATGAGGGGGGAACTCCACAAATCGGAGGATGTGGAGCGTGTCATGATGGATATGCTTGCATCGGTTAGGGCAAAGCTTCTTTCCATGCCTACGAAATTAGCCCCTATTCTGGTATCAAGGAGCGAGATTGACTTTGTTAGGAATACGATTAACCGGGAAGTAATGGAAGCCCTTAACGAACTAAAGGACTATAACCCGAAAGAATTTTATAGTGATGAATATGTGGCGGTAGGAGATGAAGAAAGCGATGAAAGAGAGGAAAATTGACAGCAAGACATTAAACCTTTTCCGCAACATTGCAAAAGCGCTTTCTCCGCCGCCGGAATTGACGGTAAGCCAGTGGGCGGACAAATACAGGAAATTATCGCCGGAATCATCTTCAGAGCCGGGGCAGTGGAATACAGACCGTGCGCCCTATCAGCGCGAGATCATGGATGCGGTTGTGGATTCCGCCGTGGAAACGGTTGTTATTATGTCATCCGCACAGGTGGGGAAAACCGAATTGATATTGAATACAATCGGGTATTACATAGATTACGACCCGGCCCCGATTCTCTGCTTGCAGCCTACCCTTGAAATGGCGCAAGCATTTTCCAAAGACAGGCTTGCGAAAATGATTCGTGATACGCCTGTACTTCGTGGGAAAGTCAAGGATGCACGGGCGAGGGATTCCGAAAACACGATATTACACAAATCTTTCCCCGGCGGCCATATTACGATGGTAGGCGCAAACTCCGCCGCCGGGTTGGCAATGCGCCCGATTCGCATTGTCATGATGGATGAAATAGACAGATTTCCACCGTCCGCCGGGAGCGAGGGAAACCCCATAAAACTAGCGGAAAAGCGTACTACAACATTTTGGAATCGAAAGAAGATTAAGGTATCCACTCCCACAATCAAAGGGAGATCACAAATTGAAACGGAATACCTTTCATCGTCAAAAGAAGAATGGTGTGTTCCTTGCCCTTGCTGCGGAAAATATCAGCCCTACGAATGGGGGCGCATCCGTATTTCCGATGTAACTATGGAATGCAAATACTGCGGAGAGCATTTCAAGGAAACCGAATGGAAAGAGCGTCCGGGAAAATGGATAGCCGGGGCGGAGAATAAGAGAAAAAGAGGATTCCACCTAAACGAATTAGCATCCCCTTGGAAGCACTGGGAAGAAATCATAGAGGATTTCCGGGAAGCATACAGGGAATGGAAAGAAAACGGCGATATACAAAAGCTGAAAGTGTGGGTAAATACATCGCTTGGCGAAACATGGGAGGAAAAAGGGGATGCTGCGGATGAAGATGTTCTGCTAAAACGGCGTGAACGCTACACGGCGGATTTGCCGGATGGTGTCCTTTTAGTAACGTCCGGCGTGGATGTACAGGATGACAGATTTGAGGTTGAAATAACAGGGTGGGGAAAGGGCTATGAATCTTGGGGAATCCTGTACAGGAAAATACCCGGCGATTTGGAAAAAGAGCAAACATGGGAAAAATTAGAGAAATTTCTTGAAATGGAATTGTATTTTGAGAATAAAAATTCTCTTTTGATTGCCTGTACCTGTATAGACACGGGCGGACATTTCACGGCGGAAGCCTATAAATTCTTGAAAAAGATGGAGCGGAAGCAAAAACTGATTTTCGGGATTAAAGGCATGGGCGGCGAGGGAATCCCACTTGTAAACAAGGTATCGACAAACAACATAGAAAAAGTAAAAATATTCCTTTTGGGTGTAGATTCCGGCAAAGAAATCCTTATGGCAAGGCTGAAAACAGCGGATGAGGGGCCGGGATATTGTCATTTTCCCATCAATGCGGACAGGGGATATGATGAAACCTATATCAAAGGGCTTTCCAGTGAACAAAGGGTTATACAGTTTAAGGATGGCCGCCCGGTTCTGAAATGGGTAAAAAAGTCAAGCGGAACACGGAATGAGCCGCTTGACTTACGAAATTATTCTACCGCCGCCGCCGAAATTCTCCGCCCGGATTGGGATGTACTGGAAAAGAAAATCAAACAGGGCATAAATTACATGAAAAAGCAGCCAAAAACGGCGGCAAAAAAGAAAAAGACCGGGATTATCAACCGGGGGATACAGGTATAGAAAGGCGGCGGAAACATGGAAAGACTGGACAGGGCCAAAAGGCGGCTTGAATTATATTATAAGGCAGAGGAAGCCATATTGACAGGACAGGAATACACCATAGGCACAAAGCGGCTGCGCCGTGCCGATCTGGAAGATGTGCAATCAATGATAAAGCAGCTTGAAAATGAAGTGGAATCCCTACAGGCATCCGGGAAAAACCGTGCCTTGCGTGGGATTCCGCTTGACATCTAGGAAAGGGGCGGCAAGGCATGAATATTTTAGATAAAGCAATCGCCGCCATAAATCCGGCGGCAGCATTGCAAAGGGAAAAAGCCCGTTGGCAGCTTGATGTTGTACAGAAATTCCGAGATAGCGGTTATGATGAATCCGGGGCATCCCATTCCAAGAACTCAATGAAAGGATGGAACGCATCGAGCAAATCCCCACAAGAGGACATAGACCGCAATCTTCACACGCTGCGGCAGCGGTCAAGAAGCCTTATGATGTCCGCCCCGATTGCTGTATCAGCAATCAAAACCAATAGGACAAATATAGTCGGGGTTGGGCTGAAAGCCCGTCCTACGGTAGACAGGGCAGTATTAGGGATTTCCGAAGCGGAAGCCAAAGCGTGGGAGGACAAGACCGGGCGAGAATTTGAATTGTGGGCGAAATCAAAGCACTGCGACAGCACGAAAATAAATAATTTCTATGAAATGCAGCAGATAGCTTGTCTTTCGTGGCTGATGAATGGGGATGCGGTTGCGCTGATAAAGTACAGCGATTCGGAATCCGCTTTCATGCCTTACGGCTTGCGTATCCACATGATAGAATCCGACAAGGTTTGCAATCCGTATTCATCCGGCAGCTATGTAAATCTTCAGCAGACGAATCCGGCAAACGGAAACCGAATCTATAATGGCGTGGAGATTGACAAGGATGGGGCAGTGGTGGCATACCATATTTGCAATACATACCCTCAATCATCCCTACAGGCAGAGAAGAAATGGAAAAGGGTGGAAGCGTTCGGAAAGCGGACGGGATTTCCGAATGTGCTTGTGATATTTGAGAGCGAAAGGGCGGAGCAGTACAGGGGAGTGCCGTATCTTGCGCCAGTAATCGAATCCTTAAAGCAGCTTACAAGGTACAGCGAAGCGGAGATCATGGCAGCAGTCATAAACGGCTTTTTTACTGTATTCATCACGACCGAGAAAAACACGGCGGAAATGCCCTTTACTGGAATCCGGGATGATGATTCCGAGGATGCGGACGATGCCAGAAGTTACGGCTTGGGGCCGGGCATGATAAACATATTGGCCCCCGGCGAGGATATAAAGATGGCAGACCCGGCAAGGCCCAACACGAATTTTGATGCTTTCACGACATCATTTGCAAAATATATCGGTTCAGCCCTTGAAATACCCTATGAACTGCTTTTGAAGCAATTCGGGGCAAGCTATTCCGCATCCAAAGCGGCACTTGAAGAAGCGTGGAAGGCTTTTCGCATGAAAAGGGCATGGCTTGTAAATGATTTCTGTCAACCTATTTATGAAATGTGGCTTGTGGAAGCCATTGCAAAGGGGCGCATCAAAGCCCCCGGATTTTACCTTGATGCCGCCATTCGGGAAGCGTGGAGCAAATGCACATGGAACGGGCCATCACAGGGGATGCTTGACCCCCTCAAAGAGATAAACGCCGCCACAAAACGGGTTGAACTAGGAGTATCAACACGCCAAAGGGAAACGATGGAAATGAACGGCGGAAGCTTTGACGATAATGCAGAGCAGCTTTTAAGAGAAGCGGAGAAAATGGGCGAAATCAATCAATTATTGAAACCGCCAACGGATTCCGGGGAATCCGGCGATTGGGCAGAGGAAAAACAGGAAAGCGAGGAAGAAAAGCATGGCGAAAATTGGAGTTAAAGGCACGATTGTAGCAGATGACGATAAATGGATTTATGAGTATTTCGGAATCGCCGCAACGTGTCCGAAAGACATTCAAGCCGCAATCATGGAAGCAAACGGGGAGGATTTGGATGTGGAGATCAATTCCGGCGGCGGCGATGTGGTGGCCGGGAATGAGATTTACACGGCACTTCGGATGTACCGGGGGAAAGTCAACATTATCATTTCCGGCATGGCGGCATCCGCCGCTTCCTACATAGCAACCGCCAGACATTGCGAGATTTCCCCGGTTGGCATCTTTATGATACACAACGCATCCGGCGGCGCAAGGGGCGATTATCACGCTATGGACAAGGAATCGGAGATATTACAGGCAGTAAACCGGGCGATTGCCACGGCTTACATGGATAAAACAAAAATGAAACTTGATGATTTGCTGAATCTGATGGACTGCGAATCGTGGCTTACAGCCGAAGAAGCGTTAAGCTATGGATTTGTGGATTCCATCATTGAAAGCCAAGAGGATGCCAAAGGGGCCGCCGCAAAGGGCGGCTTTTCTGATGGCAAAAAAAAGACAGCCCTGTACAATGCGGCCACGGTTTTAGACCGGGAAACCATAGACAGGACAAAGGAAATGCTTGCCAGAGCGTCCGAAAAACCCGGAAACACCGCCCCGGAAGGAGTGCCGAAACCGCCGGAAAGTGTTTTAGATAACCAGAATCAAAAGAAAGTGGAGGTAAAAGAAATGGCAGACACAACACAGGAAAGCATCTCAACCGTTGAGGAACTTACCGCAAAATATCCGGCGTTAGTGCAGCAGATCAAGGATTCTGCAAGCCTTGAAGCTACAGCCGCCGAAAATGCCCGACTGAAAGCGATTGATGAAATCGCCGGCCAGATTTCCGACAAGATGGTGGCGGATGCAAAGTATGGGGAAAAGAAAGTCACGGCTGAAGCCCTTGCGCTTGAAGCGTTCCGGCAGAATGGCATCATGGCAGCGGCCGCCCTTTCTGATATGAAAGAGGACATCGGCGAATCCGGGGCCGGCGAAGTTGCGCCGTCCGCAAACACGGGGCTTGCGGATGATTCCGGGGAGCAGAGGGAAGCAAAGGTAAATAACCTTGCACAGAAAATCAAAGAAAGCAGAGGTAAAAACGCATGAGCGAGAATTTATTTCAGACCACAGGAACATTTACGCCCGATAAGCTGATAGCCGATAATGCAATCCCTACCACGGCAAAGGGAATCGAGGTTGCAAAGGGCGAGGGATTCTTGAAGCGTGGTACGCTGATGGGAAAAGCCGCTGATGGCACTTATAAGCGTACAGGAACGAAAGAAACCATAACGACCGGGGAGGGCGATTCTGCAACGGAAAGCGAAGCTACAATCGGGGCGGACTGTATCTTGACGGATGATGTGGCAGCAGTCACAAAGTCGGTTGTATCGTCCGGGTACATTTCCGGCAATTTCAACCGGGCGGCCGTGATTCTGCCTACGGGGGTAGAGATCGCAAACTATGAAACCGAGCTTCGCAAGTTGGGGATTTTCCTCAAAGCGGTACAGGAATATTAAGGAGATCAGAAAGGAGATTTTTATATCATGGCAGAATACACCACAAGAGAAATGATTGATGCGATTGAGGTAAATCCGCCCGTGCGGAATTTCCTCACAAAATGGTTTTTCCCGGTGGAGAGGACGCACGTCACGGAGAAAGTGGAATTTGATGTTAAAAAGGGCAAGCGCATCATGGCCCCGTTCGTTTCCCCCCGTGTCGGCGGCAAGGTAATCACAAGGAACGGATTCCAGACAAAGGAATTTTCCACGCCCCGGATTGCGCCGGAAAGGGAATTAACGATTGATGACATTTCCAAAAGGGCATTAGGGGAAAATGTCTACAGTCGGAGAACGCCTTCCGAGCGTGAGGATGAACTTCTTGCAACGGATTACAGGGAACTGGATGAATCCGTACAGCGGAGGGTTGAATGGATGTGCCGCCAGATTCTTTTCGAGGGCAAGCTGGATGTCGTGGATGTGGAGGCCGGCGTGGATGTACAGGTGGACTATGGCTTCACAAATATTTTCGTGCTTACATCCGATAATTATTGGAGTCTTTCAACCGTGAATCCGTTGCCTTTTTTGAAAGAAAAGCGGCGCAAGATTATCAAGGAAACCGGGAAAGCCCCGGATGTTCTGATTTTTGCATCGGATTTGATTGATGTGTTTATCCAGAACCCTTTTATCGTAAAGTCAATGGACATCCGCCATTTGCAGAATGTCGAGATCAAGCCCCGAATCGTGGACGATGCCCTGACCTACTACGGCAAGATTGCGGAATTGGGGCTTGAAATCTATGCGTATGATGAATTTTTCCTTAATGACGATGGAGAGGAAGAAGGCATTATCCCGGCCGGTGCTTGCCTTATGGCACATTCCGGCGGAGAGGGCGGCATTGAATACGGGCTTATCACGCAGTTGGAGGATAAGAAATTTCATTCCTACGAAGCCAAGCAAGTGCCGAAGATCTATTGTGATGAAAAGTCGGAAGTGAAAATGTTCCGCCTTACATCAAGACCGCTTCCACGGCCTACCGATGTGGAAAGCTGGTGTGTGATCTATCCAAACGGCCAGAGCAACGAATAAAAAACGATCAAGGAGGATACAAAAATGGCATATATAGCGAAAGTAAACATTGAAACGGCCGCAAGACACTACAAGCCGGGAGAAAAAATCACGGGGCATCTTTCCGATGCGGATGTGGCATTTCTGAAAAAGCACAATTTCATTGCAAGCGAGGATGATTTTTCCGATGCGGCGGAGGAATCCGAGGATGGCGGCGGAGATTTCGCCGGAATTACTCCCCCGATGGAAGCACTGCAGGCCCCGGAGGGCATCCCCGGAATCACGCCGCCCGGAGCGGACGGGGATTCCGCCGGGGGGATCGCCTACAAGGATGAATCCGCCCTTAAAAAACTGAATAAGGATGAGATCGTGGAGTATGCCGGGAGCATCGGGCTTTCACTGGATGCAGAAAAGCTGAAGGCTGATCTGATTGATGCCGTGCTGAATTACACGGAGGAAAAGAAAGCGGCAGCAATGCCGGAGTAGGTGGCAGAATGGGCTTTAAGGAGCAGCTACTTGATGATCTGGATGCCGTGTTTTTTAACCCGGAGGAATTTGCTGAATCCCACACAATCAACGGGGCGGAAGTGGATATTGTCGTGGACAACGACAAACTTGCGGAAATGTATATCAGCAAGGAAACCCACACGGAAGAATTGTTCACGGATTCCATTATGTTCTATGTACGCAAAAAAGACTTGGATTTTGAGCCTGTACCCGGTCAATATCTGGAATTTGACGGCCGGGGGATGCTGATTTCGGATGTAAAGACCGATGATGAATCCTATACCATTGTATTGGGGGCGAATGAATCATGATAGAAACCCGGATTGAGGTTGACAGCATCGAGGAAGTGCGGAAAAGGCTAGGGAGTTTGAGCCACAAAGCCCCGTCTGTACTCGTAAACGCAATCAACCGCACGACTACGAACATCAAAAAAACGATGGCACAGGAAACCGCCAAGCGGTACAACATCACTTCCGGCGAGGTAAAAAAGACCATCACAATCAGCAGAGCGACAAGGGCAAGGCTGCAAGGAGCGGCAGTATCAAAGGCTTCCCCGATTGCCCTTGCGAAATTCAAGGTAAGCCCGAACAGGAAAGTCACATATACATCAAAGGGCAAGCCATCGCCAAAGGCGTATAAGGTATCAGTCGAAAAGGGGCCGGCATCTAAACCGTTGGATGTTGACCCCAAAGCATTTATAGCGGTAATGAAATCCGGGCATCAAGGGCTTTTCCGCCGGAAAACGGATAGCAGCCTACCAATAAAGCAGCTTTTCGGGCCGTCCGTGCCGCAAATGATAAAAAACGATGGCAGCATGGAGCGAATACAGGCGGAAGCGGAAAGCACACTGCAAAAGCGTATTGATGCGGAGATAGAGAACATTTTGCGAAGGGGGTAATCCATTTTGACAGAAATAGATTTACTGGACGCATTAGCGGCGGAAACGGCGGCTGCGCTGAAAGGATTCCGGCTTCGGTCAGCAAAAGAAAATCTAATCCCTATCAACATCTACACACAGAACCTACCTACAAAAGAGGGAAAAGGGGACGAAAACCAATATCCCTATGTGCGTGTGTGCTTTGACGAAGAGGAAATTAAAAGCCGTGATGACCCGTTGGAAGTCTATGTGTACTTCATTATCGGGATTATAGACAAGGAAAAGGACAAACAGGGATTCCGGGATGTATTGCAGATTGCGAATACCATTTATCAGCATTTTTTCCGCAAAGGCATTATTGCCAATATGTTCCGCCCGGATTATCCTTTCAAGATTGCGCTGCAAAATGATGATACATACCCTTATTTTGTAGGCGGAATCGAAAGCAAATGGGAATTGCCAGTAATCGGAGAGGAGGAAAGGTATATTTGAATGAGCAGCGGATGTATATAGGCCCGTCAATCCCCGGAATCGTGAAATACGGAACGGTTTTTATCGGGGATTTGCCGGGAGAACTCACGAAAAAGGCGGCGGAGATTGGAAGCATCAACAATCTTGTGATTCCTATTGACGGAATCACAGCCGCAAAGAAAGCACTGTCCGAGCCGGGAAGCGTGGAAAATGTTTCTTTTAGCCGGATAGAAAACTATCTGAAAGGAGAAAAATAGAAATGTCTGTTTATAAGCATGGAATCAGCACAAGCAGAAAAGCCACGGCATTGACAACGCCCCTCACAAGTGCGGCAAATGTTACGGTGGTTATCGGCACGGCCCCGGTAAATATGGCGAAAGACCCGTACAACGCCGCCAATGTTCCTTTTGCGGCGTATTCGAAGCCGGATGCGGTTGCAAAAATGGGATGGAGCGAGGATTTCAAGAAGTACACAATCATGCAAAGCGTATATGCGGCATTCAATGTGTTTGCGGTTGCGCCGCTTATCATGATTAACGTGCTTGACCCCAAAAATGAAAAACATATAACGGCGGTAGCGTCCACGGCCTACAGCGTTGCGAACAAAAAGGCGGTTATCCCGGTGGAGGGCATCCTTCTGGATACAATCGAGATCACAAATGCGGACGCAAGCGAGAAATTAACGCCGGATGATGATTATGTGGCATCTTTCGCCGATGATGGCACTGTCATTATCGGCTTCACGGATGCCGGGGCAGAGAAAGCCGGGGAAAACATCAAGGCACTGTATACAAAGCTGAATCCCGAAGGCGTGACCTATCAGGACATCATCGGCGGATACAATGTTTCCACACGAACAAAAAAAGGAGCGGAGGTTATCGGGGATATTTTCCCGAAGCTTGGCATTGTTCCGGGTACGCTGATAGCCCCGGGATTTTCCCATATCCCGGCGGTAAATACTGCGCTTACGGCAAAATCACAGCTTATTTACAGCCTGTTTTCCTGTAAGGTGGTATCGGACATTGATTCATCCGCCGATGGTGCGGATTCCATCGACAAGGTAAAGGAATGGAAAAACAAGAACGCCTATTCCGACCGCCGGACTTTCGCCGTATGGCCGAAGGTAAATGTGGACGGCTATATATATTATTTTTCCGCACAGCTTGCCGCCCTCTTGCAGCGGTTGGCGGCGGATAATGGCGGCGTTCCGTCCGAATCATGCGACAACAAGGGATTGAAGATCAGTGGGCTTGTTCTGGAAGATGGTACGGAAATCATGTTCGATATGGACGAAGCAAACGATTATATCAATGCAAACGGCGTAATCACGGCCGTGAACATTGACGGATTCCTTGCATGGGGAAGCAATACATCCGTATATCCTCAATCTACGGATGTGGTGGACAGGTGGGTAACATCCGTAATGATGTTTGATTACATCGAGAATAATTTTAAGCGGAGTTTCTTTAAAAAGGTTGGCAACAAGACCAATTACAGGGAGATTGAGGATGTCGTACTGTCCGAAAATCTGACCCTTAACGGCCTTAAAGGTTCGGAAGATATTGCCGGGGGAGAAATTTCTTTCAGCATGGAGGATAACCCGATCACACAGATTCTTGGGGGCAAAATCCTGTTCAAAGAGCGGCTTGCCACTTATCCGCCGATGGAGGACATCGAAAACGAATTTGAATTTGACCCCACCATTTTACAGGCGGCACTGGAAGGAGGTAGTAACTGATGGCGAATCCGTATGAAATACCCGATAAAATCAACAATTTCAACGTGTACGATGGAAAATCGAAGCTGATCGGCATATCGTCCGAGATCACGCTTCCCCCGTTTGACCCGTTGACGGATACCCTTAACGTGGCCGGCATGGCCGGGGAAATCGAAAGCGAGGTTATCGGTTCTTATGGTTCTATGAAAATAGAAATCCCGTTTGAAAACCTTTCGGATGATTTCTTTGGTTTTGCAGCAAGCACGAATCCCGTTGTGCTTCGTGGTGCGATGGAGATTTTCAACACGCAATCACAGGCAAAGAAAACAATCCCTATCGTTATCACGGTAAAGGGGCGCACAATGAACATCAATCCGGGAGTGCTGAAAAAGGGAGGAAAGGGCCAGCCGAGCATCACGAAGGAGATCACTTATATCAAGCTTACCATGAACGGCAGTACGGTTGTGGAACTTGACAAGCTGAACAATATCTGCATCATGGGCGGCGTGGATTTGCTTGCAAAAATCAGAAGCCAGATATAAAGGGATATGAAAAAATAAAGGAAAGAGAGGAAAAAGCGCATGAAAGCAGCGGATGAAAGAAATATGGAGTTAGCCGCCGAGAATGGCGAGGAAAGAAATGTATTCCAGACGGAGCAGCCGGAGGAAAAGGGCGGCAGAGCGGCGGAGGGCGATTCCGGGGAGGATTCCGAAGGAGAATCTGACGATCTGGATATGTATGTGAAATTCTCAAAGCCCTATGTATTTGAGGATGATACATACGAAGGGCTTGATATGTCGTGCCTTGAAAACCTCACAACAGACGATTTGACGGAAATCGAAAAGAAGTTTTATAAACAGGGCATCGCCAGCTTTAACCCGGAGAATACGGCCGTTTATGCAAAGATCGTTGCATGGAAAGCAACCGGGCTTCCGATTGAGTTTTTCAATCAGCTTCCTGTCCGGGATATGCTGAAAATCAAAAGCCGGGTAGTAAATTTTTTCTACAGTTAGGAATCAGAGCAAAGGACGGACAGGACTTCAAGAAAGTTTCTGTCCGTCTTTCTATGTCTACGAATACCGGGATGGATTTCTTTTTAGGACTTGCGCTATCTGATTTTATCGACATTGCGAAGGAAGTGGTGGAGTATGGCAAGCAGCAAAAGGACAGAATACGAAATAGCAATTCAAGTCGGGGGAAAGGTAGCGGCATCATTCGGTAACAGCGTCCAGAACGTAAACAGCGGCTTTGATTCCATGACGAACATGGCGAAATCTGCCGCAAAAATGATCGCCGGGGCTTTTGCGGCCGTGAAAGTAGGGCAGTTTGTGACGGATGCCGTGGAGGTGTATTCCGAATTTGAACAGTCGATGGCGAACACGGCCGCCACGGCAAACGCCACAAGGGCCGAGTATGAGCAGCTTGAAGCGGCCGCCCGTGAAATGGGGAAAGCCACGACAAAGACGGCGGCGGAAGCGTCTGATGCGCTTGGATACATGATGCTTGCCGGGTGGGATGTAAACGAAGCGATTTCGGGGCTTGAGCCTGTACTCCGCCTTTCTGAAGCCACACAGATGGATTTGGCAAGATGTTCCGACTTGGTAACGGATTCGATGTCCGCCCTTGGCCTATCGGTAGATGATTTGTATGGGTATCTGGATATATGCACGATGGCGAACAATAAAGCGAACACATCCGCCGAAGCACTTATGGAAGCCTTTATCGGGTGCGGAGGTACGGCACGGACAGCCGGGGCAAATTTAAACGATACAGCAACCGCATTAGGAATCCTTGCCAATAACGGCACAAAGGGAGCGGAAGCCGGAACTGCATTAAACTCTATGCTTGTGCGAATGACATCAAAGGATGTCGCTATAAACGCTATGAAAAAATTAGGCGTGGCGGTATTTGATGATGCCGGGGAGTTTAGGGGGCTTCAAGTCGTGCTTTCGGAAACGCAAAAAGCACTTTCAAACTTGACCGCCGAAGAACAGGCTTCCTATATGTCAAAAATCGCCGGGACTAATTATTATACAGAAATGAGCTATCTGCTTGACGCAGTTTCGGAAAAGGCAGATGGAACAGCTACGGCGTGGGATTCGCTATCTGCATCACTGGATGATTCGGACGGCGCTTTAATGAACATGGCAAACACTGTCACGGACACGCTACAGGGCGCATTTGCAAGGCTTGATTCTGCGGCGGATGATGCAAAGATAAGCCTTGCGGATGCCTTTTCGGATGATTTGAAAGGGATGATTAACGGATTGGCTGAATTTATCCCGACATTGACACAGAAATTTATTGATTTTTCCACGAAAGCCGGGCCGAAAATCTCAAAGGCTTTCAAGACCATACAGAAAGGGGCCGGGGATGCGTGGAAAGTCATTTCAAATATAGGAGGGTGGATTTTAGATAATTTTGATGCCGTACAAGTGGCGATTGTTGGAATCGGGAGTGCTATTGTCGCTTACAAGGTTATCAATGGGATTATAGGAATGGTAAACGCTTTCAAAAGTATGTCCTTGGTGCTTACAAATCCTTGGCTTTTGGTGCTTGTGGGAGTGGCGGCTGCAATAGTCGGAATAGCAACCGCAATCAAGACCGCTGAAAAACAGGCAGCAAAAAGCAATCTAGCGGAGCATTTCGGGGATATTGCCCTTTCGATGGAGGAAATTTCCGAAGCGGCGGATTATCTTATCAGAACAGAGGGATTGACGAAAGTGGAAGAATCCCTTGCGGCTTTCGGGGAATTGGACGGCATTGCGGACAGTATGCAGGACAGCATCAACGCAATAAACAAAATGAACTGGAAAGTTTCCATCGGGATGGAGTTATCAGCCGATGAACAGGATTCCTATAAAGCGGAGATTGAAAACTACATAGCACAGGCACAAGCCTATGTAGAGCAAGAGCGGTATGCGCTTGACATCGGATTTTCTGCTATGAGCGATTTAGACCCGGATGAAAGCAATGCGGTAGATAAAATCCGCCAGTTTTACGAGAATAAGCAAGGCGAATTGTCGGAGTTGGGCGTAAAGCTTTCCGATGCCGTAACGGAAGCTTTTGCCGATGGATTTCTTGACATTGACGAAGCGAACAAAATAGCGGAACTACAGGCACAGATGGCAAACATAGAAAAAGCCCTTGCCACAAGCGATTTTGACGCACAATTAAAGGTTATGGAGCTTCAGTATTCCGGGGCGGAACTGGATGCGGAATCTTTTCAAGCTTTACAGGAAGAACTTGCAGCACAGACCGAAGCGGCGGCGGCTTCCTTTGAGGAATCGCTGCAAAAAAACCTTGCGGCGGCAAAAGTGACATTTGACGGCGGCGGAATGAACTTGGAGGAATACAATACTGCTGTAAATGCCTTTTATGAGGAATATCTTTCCGCTGTATCGGAATTAGAGGGGAAATCTCTTGATTTCCAGATCAACACCATCATGCAGCAGTACAGCGATGATGTGGACGCTTTCCGGGAAAACATGAATGAGGTTATGGCGGAATTTTCGGATGATGCCTATTCTTGGGATTGGACGGAGCGGCCGGTTATCATGATGGATGCTATGGTGCAAAGCCTGTATGACAACGATATTTCAAAAGATACAAAACAGGCCATCGCTATGCTGCTTGAATCTATGCAGCCATCCGTTGAGCAGATGGAGACCCTTAAAAAGAAATATGAGGATTTAGGGATGGAGATTCCTAAATCCGTACAGGAAACGCTTTCCAATGCCGACTTGCTATCTGCAATGACAGCCTATGATAAATGGTTTGGAACGGGCGGCGATGTAGAATCCGTTTGGAAAGTCGCACAAGACTATATCGTAAATAATGCGGATTATGAGGAAATAGAACAGACTTTAAGGGGGTATGGTTGGGAATTGCCGGAAGCCGTGGCGGAGGAACTGGAAACGGCGCAAACGGAAACGCTTGCCCCGGCGATAGATGGGATGTATGCGTATAGCGGCGATTACCTCAATGAGCAATTTTCACAAGGATTTGATGTATCAACGGATGTCAATGTTACGCTGAATCCTATTATTACCAATGCGGCCGCCGCTGCTATTAACATAGCCACAGCCGCCGCAAATGCGGCAAAATCAACAGGAGCAGCCGCCGGGATTGGCGGACATGCAGAGGGCGGAATCTTCGACAGGCCCCATGTGGCATGGTTTGCAGAGGATGGCCCGGAAGCGGCGATTCCCCTTGACGGCAGCAGCAACGCTATTTCCCTATGGGAAAGGGTGGGAAAACTGTTAGGCGTGTTTGATGGCGGCACGGCAGCCGGACAGGGGAAAGAACTCTACAACGGCGTGACGAACTACCAGACCACGAACGACAACAGCACATCGGACG
>CAJUIM010000018.1:0-10485 GCA_910586275.1 uncultured Lachnospiraceae bacterium
GATTATACATCAAATCCTTGTGTATGAGGTGTCAACTAAAATGATACAACATCACAGCATACTTAAAACCATATGGGGCAATTTTTGCACCAAATGTATTTACCAAGGCTTTCTTTGTTAGCATAATTGATTCTCTCCTCTCATGCATTAATATTTCATAACTAATGGATATAAGTTTCTTTAAATATGTAAAACCTCATTTTTACCGCTTTTACTTTGTCATAAAACAGATCCACAAGTAAATAATACTTTTATCGTATCCCACAACTCTACTGCTAATGATGGAATTAAAACATCATCTGCCACACCACCCACTGTATCATCTCCAAATAAAAAGGCTATAGCAATACTCAACATCAGAGCCTCTTTCATAGCAGCCGTTTTATCTTCCTTTTCAATCTGATAAATCTTCTTTTTATCTTTATTCTCTGCAATTTGCTTTGCTCTCCTTTTTAATGTTGTATCCTTACCTGGATCCTTTCTATCAGCACTTGACCAAAATATTACCCCTTCATAAGCAGGATCAGTACGATATGTTATTTTCAAATTCTCTTCATCTTTATATTCAAAGCCTAAACTAATCAATGAAACATTAAAATCATCATTATATGATTTCCCTTCTTCTACTATTGTTCCATTTTTCACTTTTCCTTGCCAAAACTTATAATTTTGCCATTTAGGAGTCCCTATATTATGTCTAATCGCCCAAATATAACCAGATAACTGCAGTGAGCCACTTGAATAGCCATAAGCAGTGTCAGGCTTTAATTCGTAGACTTCTATTATATTATCCTTCTCATCATAAAATACAATATCCGCAAATCCATGACCGGAATCCGTATTGTAATAAGGGTTTGGAAATTTAAGTCCGTTAGGAATAAACACAGATGTACCATACTTAGATTCTTCAAATTCCTCTGGATATTTAGTTTTAAGATACTCTTTCAAAGTAACATCCGCATCTGTTCCATACAGAAAAATATACCACCAAGGTTCATTACACACCGGTCCTTCAACCTCTTGTGAATCACCATCCCCCTTCTTCTCCTCCGTCCCCAGAACATCCACATAATTCAACGCTGAGTTGCGGCAATATACATACCCATTCAAAGTGATTGGAACTCCCGCATTGCCTTTCAAAATATCCTGACCGGCAAACCGGCCATACTCCGGTAAATATTCCCTCGCCTGCGCATAATACGTTCCGCTTACCCTGTCTGCGATATATCCTGTATACCCAAATGGCTGTCCTTCCCCGGCATTCCCGTATAAGTCACGGCCAAACTCATCATACCCATACCGAAAACGCTGCTTGCCGTTTCCCCATAGAATCCTCTGCGGACTCCCCATCTCATCCAAAAGGACATTACTTTCTTTCCCCTCCTCTTCCAAACCTTCTAACTTAATTCCCCAAAAATATTTCTGGCAGCCTTCTTCACTTTCCTGCATAATAAGATTATGATGATTCTTCATCCCATCCGTATGATACTCCGTCCTCACTTTCTTTCCGCCTGTCCGTCTTTCCGTAACAACACGTTCTCCCATCCCGTTATAAGTATAAGAACAGATGTCCCCATCCTCATTTTCTGATAACTCCAGCTTTCCCGCCGCATCATACCTATATCTTCGTTCCGTCTCTCCGTCTGCAAGCACCTCCTCTAAGTTTCCCCTATTATCATAAAGATACTCATAATGCCTTTCCTCATCCATACCCACCATCTGATCCAAAGCGTTATAACTGTATTGAATCTTATTGCCGTTTTCCGTCATAGCGATTCTGTTATGAAACAAATCATATTCATATTCCCGTAATGTTTTTCCGTCCTTCTCTGCACCTGTCAGCCGTCCTATACTGTCATATCGATAATGATAGATTCCACTTTCTTCCGCAATTCCTTTCCGATACTTCACAATTTCCTTCTTATCTCCTGTCGGGCTGTAACCATACCGAAGGCTTTCCAACAGTTCTCCATAGCACTCATGCGTCAGGCTGCTTATCCTTCCTTGTTTGTCATACAAATAACTTGACACCACTCCCCCGCATATCTTTCTGTCCATTTTTCCCATGGCATCATAACGATACTGCGTCCGTACTATCCCGCTTTTCATTTCTTTCATACGCATCAGTTCGTCATATTCATATTCCACCCTGCTTCCGTCCGGATAAATCAATGCTTTCTGCTCATTCAGGCTTCCCCATTCATAAACAATGCTTTTACCGTCATACCCAGTTTCCTTTACCAACCTTCCGTATCTGTCATATTCCATTGTTGTTACACCCAGCCAGTCCCTGACTTCTTCCAACCTTCCCAACGGCCCATAGGAATATTCCGCACTGCGGCCGTCTGCATAGACAACCTTTCCTACCTGTCCGCCTAGTGTGTATGAAAAATCCGTCATATTTCCTTCTTTATCCTGTTTTCTGATCATCCTCCCTTCCGCGTCATAATTAAATCGTTCCATATTCCCCAAGCTATCGGTAACAGATATAATCCTGCCCGCCAAGTCTCTTTCATACAGCGTAATACGCAGCTTATGCTGTTCCTCATTTAATTTTATGGCTTCTTCCAAAGCCATTCCCTTCTCTTCCTCGCTTCCGGTTCTGAAAACAGCTGTCAGTTCCCCCAACTCATCATAGAAGTATCTTGTCATAGTTCCTGCCGCATCCTCTGCCGAGGCAAGCCTTCCGATTGGAGAATACTTATATTTGGCAGTATTTCCGTCTGCATCCGTAAACGATACGATATTCCCTACAGCATCATAAGCATAAGTTACCCTGTGATTATCATTATCACAAATAGATACCATTTGATTCTGTTCATTATAATAATAATTCAGCCGATATCCCCTTTCATTCCATTTCTCTTTTACATTCTGATTGCCGTCATAAGAGAAGCCGACTTTTCTGCCGTCCGGATACTCCACCTGTTTTAATAATCCGCCCGGATAATATTGGTAACATACTGCCTTTCCCGCATCATCCTCAATACGCACTATTTTTCCAAGATTGTCATACTGATAAGATATACTATTTCCCAAAGCATTGGTTTCTCTGACTTTTCTCCCCAGACCGTCATATTCCATACATCTCTTATTTCCCAAAGCATCCGTGATTCCTGTCAGATTTCCATCCGCATCATATTCATATTCGGTTCTATTCCCGTCTTCATCTGTCTCCCCTGACAGTCTGTTCAATGCGTCATACTCATAGAATCTGCTGTTTCCCACTGCATTCACTGTCTGTATACGATTGCCGTTAGCATCATATAAGAACTTCATTTTCCCACCCATAGGATCTTGATATTCCGTCAACCGTCCGTTCTCATCATACATATAACCGATTTCTGCTCCATTGGGCAATTTTTCGGAAATAAGCCGTCCCATGTTGTCCCACAAATATTCCGAGATATTTCCCTCTTCGTTTTCAAACTGTTCCGGTCGGTTACAGAGATCATATTGCATTCTCTGAATTGTTCCGCTAAAATCTGTTATCTTCACCACCTTTCCGCTGGGGCTATATTCATAGCTGCATTCCATGCCCAAAGCATTCTTAATTTTAACGATATGATTCATTGCATCATAAACATACTCTGTACGGTTTCCGTTTCCGTCTGCTGCCGCAGTCACCCGGTTTAGACTGTCGTATTCATATACTGTACGACTGCCTGACGGATCCATTACTTCTGTTGCATTTCCTCGTTTGTCATACTCCACCTTAACTTGCGAACCATCCGGCTGCGTTATCTTCATAGGCTGATTCCTATGGTTATAGACAATGCGAAATGTGTTCCCACAGGAATCTGTCCTCTCCGTCAGATTTCCCCTGTCATCGTAAGACTTTAGAATGTATCCTCCTCTCGGTGAAATCTTCTTAATCATCTGATTTTGATTGTTATAAACATATTTTGTTTTATTACCAAGCGCATCTTTGATTTCTGCCAAATTCCCCTTCTCATCATAGCTATACACTGTCCTGTTCCCGTTTCTATCCTCGTACAGAATCAGCTGATCCTTTTCATTAAAACCGAATTTCTCTTCACTGTCCCTATATACTGTCTTTATATTCCGGAATTTTTCATCACTTTCATAAGATATAATCTGTCCATCCGGGCTTTTTGTATATGTCCACATCCCTTCATCGTCATAGAGGAACTCCACCTCACCGCCATCCGGCATTTCCTGTTTCTTTACACGGTTAACACCGTCATAATCATTTTTTACACCCTCAATCCCTCTCGGTGTAGTCACGCTCTCCAATCTGCCGTTTTCATTATATTCATAGGAATAAATATATCCCATGGAGTTCTGAAATTTTCGTAGAAGCCCATAGCTATACCAGAGATACACCTCTCTCCCCGTATGGTCGTATATTCTATATATATTTCCTTCCTTATTATACTGATAATTAAGTACGCCACCATTGGCACCCACTACCTGTTCCAACTGCCCCTGCTCATTATAGGAAAAAATATTTGCATTCCCATTCTTATCCGTTGCAGTACGGAGCAACCCATCTCTGCCAAATATCAATTCCTGATTTCCCAACACATAACAATATCCGTCAGCATCCTTTCGGAGCAATCCGACACCGCCGAAAACAGGCAGATAGACATTCCCTATGCTTCGCTGAAATAAAAGTTCCCGTCCGTCCCCCAAATGAAGATGTTCAATCCCCTCTGCCCTTTGTTCAATGAAGATTTCATAATTATGATGCCAGCCCATCCCTAGGCATGTTCCCTTGCCTTCTTCCAAAGAATTATAGAATATGTGAAAAGACATTTTTGTCATTCCAAATCCTCTTTTTCATATAAAAAATTACCTGTATTTACATTGACGGGATCATAATTATACATACATCCTTTCTTTTTGCCGAGTAAGGGTCCCATCCGTTTCTTTCCATACCGTGCTAAAAAGGCTTTCCAATTAATTTCCCTCACCCTACCCTGCCCTGAAGTCTCCGGCACGATTAAGCCTCCGCGGTTACATAAGAGTACACTATCCATCGTAAGAGCAGCAGACCCTCCCACTCTCTCCAGATTACTGGAATTCCCGGTATCTATCCAGCTATCCGACAATTTCATAAATCCTTTACATACTTTTCCTTCCTTATTCTTCTTACACGTTCCGAAATCAGATATATTTACATCTGCCAGACAGTCCTTGCAATTTGCCTTTTTCTTTCCATCCGCATAATATCCGTGATCCGTCACTTTCAGCGTGCTGCTTTTGTCTCCGTTTAAACATTTCAGCCTTGCACCTTCCACCAAATAACTCTTCCCCATTTTTATCCCCTATTCCCTTTCACATTCCTTCCAATGCTATATCCCACCGCCTTTTCCTGCACACAGCACATTGCCTATTCTCTTATTTAACTTAGGAACTGTTAAGAAATAGCTTATCAATAGTGCACAGAATTTTTCTTCGAGAGTACCACTCAAAAATCAGGTGCATAGCAGACTATAGTTCCTTATATCATCCCGCCTCATTCCCCGACACAGTCCCCCCATCCTGTCCTGCCTCTTGCTGCTTCTGTTCCTCTTTCTCTTTTTCTTCCTCCTCTTTCTCTTCCTCCTCCACATCCACTTCCAGCATACCCATTTGATTCTCTGTCCGGCTGACCTTATCGTCTTCCTTCAGTTCCTTATAAATATCCTTAGCCAGCATATACTTCTTTTTCGCTTCCGCATGATTACCCTCCTCCTCCAACTGTTTCGCCTCTTCTATGTATTCTTCCGCCATTTTCTCCATCTCTTCTTTTTCCGTGGATTTCTTTACACAAGACTGCAGCCTGATTTCCGCCAAGGCAGAGTTTTCATCGTCTTCCATTTTCTGATATTTGTCCAAAGCCATTGCATAATACACCTTTGCCCCTTCAAAATCTCCGTCGGCAAATGCCTTGTCCCCCTGTACCAGCATTTCTGCCGCACCGGCCTGTGCAGCGGCAAGTTCTTTTCTTTCCGCCTCCTCTTCCTCCTGTTCCTTGACCATTTCCTCATACAGCCGGTCAAGGGCTTCTATGGCCTGTTTCCTTCCCTCGTCAAAATAAATACGCGTGGCAAGGCCTTTGGCCCACAAGTATTTTTCCTCCGCCCCTTTATAATCCCCTTTTGTGCTTAACGAATCACCTAGCTGAATATAGTCATACACAGACAGGTAATCGTTTATGACCGACAGTTTCTTCTCAATATATTCATCCGCCACATGATCCGCATTGCGCGAACGTTCCCGCGCCGTCATATAATCCGCCTGTGCCAGTTCGTATTCCTGCTCACCATACAGACTGTCCGCCTTGTTCACTGCCTCTATCAGCATCATATAGCCGGAAATATCTTCTATTTTGTTCTTATCCTTCAGCTTCTTTGCCGTTTCCAATGCCTCTTCACACTCTTCTCCGGCCCGTACATAGTTATTGTCCTGGATATACTCCATAGCGTTCTGAAAGCTTCGTTCCATTTCTTCCGTCCTCCGAATCCGTTGACGGCGCAGCAGCCATACCACCAGTGTCACTGCCAAGATCACTACAACAATGATGACGGAAATAAGTATGATTTTCCGAATGCGTTTTTTCTTGTTGGGATCCAGAAATATTTTGTCAGCAAATATAGTGACAAAAGTATAATTTCCTAAATGTTCCGGCTGCTTTGACAGGAGCATATCTTCCACATTGTCCACACACTCCTGCGGATCGTCCTTTGCCTCCGAGAAAATATCCTTCAGTTCACCCTCGTCCAAATTTTCCCATATCCCTCTTGTATACAAAGTCAGGATATCGCCGTTCACAAGTTTTATTTTTTTTGAAATATATGGCCGGAATCCTTTATCCCGCCCCAGCCATGTAGATAAATTATTCCTTTCCTCATGCCTGGCCAGTACATCTCCGGTCTGCTTCTTTGCCTTGGCCATATCATTCCCAAGGGACATATCTTCCGTCTTTTCCTTTACAATCCCTTCCCGATATAAGCGCAGTCTGGTATTTCCTGCATATCCGTAACGCACCTTGGCATAATCGGACACCAGTACCGTCACGGATGCTTTCAGGCTGTTTTTCGCGTCCGCCTTCCGCAATGCGTCATTCCCTGCCCTGAGATATGACCGCAGGGCATTCTTGCTGATGGAAGGGCGTTCCTGAAATGCAAGGAGAATCGTCTCGATGGCCAGTCGTGCGCTTTCCGCGTCCGGCTGCTCGTTCAGGCCGTCCGCAATTACATAGCATGCATATTTATCCAATTCCACATATGCAAAATAATCATTGTTTACCGGTTCGCCCCCCGCTTCCGACAGAAATACCGTCTGAAACGTACTGTTCTGTTTCCTCATCCTTCGTTCCCTCTGTTCCTTTTATATTCCGGCATGAATACCGCCAATCTATGCCACCTGCAGGATGACTATGCTGGCATTGTCCACATCCTCATCAATTCTGCTGTTTATCAGTTCCGTCAGTTCCAAGGACTTATCGCTGCAGCTTCCTTTCCCCGCCAGACATTCCTCTATTTCCCTCCATGATGCCCCCTCATACATTCCGTCACTGAGAAGCACCACATACTCCCCGCCGTACAGTGTCACCGGCACATCAAAAAATTCAATATCCCGGAATCCGTCCTGCCCCACATAATTATAAGTCCGATGCTGTTCCAAAAGTGACACCGCCGTCTGCCTGGTCAGCTTCCCTTCCATATATTTCTGCCTTGCCAGCACGCTTATGGTATGGCCGGATGTAACCGGAACCAGTTCGCCGTTTCTGTAAACGGCCACTTTCACATTCCCCACCGCCGCATAATACAGCTTCCTGTTCTTAATCAGCACTGCAGCCACAGAAGCCGCACCCCGTTCACCGTTCAGGCATTCCAATATATTGCGGTTGGCTGCATGGAACGCTTTGCGGAAATAATACTGAGGATTATAAAATGCGCCGCTGTCCCGGAACATATCCTCAAAAGCCTCCACGGCAACCCTTCCGGCTATCCTGCCCCCATAGCTGTTTCCCATGCCGTCCGCAAGCACTGCCATAATCCCGTCCCCATCTTCCACAATGCCGTAAGAATCCTCCTGCACCTCCCGGCTCCCGATAGTCCGGCATGCACCTACATCATACCCCACACGCCCGTCCATGCTCCCCCTAAATGCCAGAATCCTATATGCAATCAGACTGACGGCCAAAATTCCCAGAACCAAGATTGCCAGTAAATAGATATCCATCTCCATATGCTTCCCCTTTACTTTTCCACTCCTGCAGGCTTTTCATCCTTCCACATGAAATTCTCTCCGCAGAACGGAATAAATACAAATATGCTCTCCCCCATTTCAATGGTATCAAAAGAACTTAACACCGACGGTGTATACACTGCCGCATCGTTCAGATACACAATTCCGTTGCTGTCTCCCGGAAGAAGCACTGTCTCTCTCTTCTTCGGGTCAAATACAATAATTCCGTGATTCCTTCTGGATATTTTGTTATCCCCCAGAATCTGAATGTCCATATCGTCCGCCCTGCCAATGAAATTTTTTCCTGATTTAATCCGGTAATCTTTCCCTTGCCTCGGCCCGGATATGCATACCAGCCAGCCGCATACCGGTTCCATTTCCTGCAGGAACAGCATTTCCTCTACCGCTTCCTCAGTATACCCTGTCTCGCTTTTTTCCTTAGTGGCTGTTTCAATGTTACAGTATGGGCATACCGTGCCATACCTCCTTGCCGAAAACATATGCCCATTTTGACAACGGATTAAATTACTGTTGCTCATGATTTTTACCCTTCCTTTCTTTTGTTTATATCTTATTTTTTACCTCATTTGTTCTGTCTTTTTATGTATCTTGTTTTCCCTTCATTTTCTTTCAATACCTTCTTTTGTTTTTTATCTTATCAGCAACCTGTTCATCCCGATTAACAGTATGTCCCCCGACTCCACACGGCAGGGCGTGTCCGCCGAAAGCCTATATGCCTTGCCGTCCTGTGCTTTCCTGACGCTGATTCCGTTAACGCTTCCCACATCCTCTATGTACCAGTTCCCGGCCGAAAAATTCAGGACTGCATGTTCCACATCCACCATGCCAGAATAGGGGCTTTGGCTTAAGTCCACATCCACCTGATTCTCACCTGTGTCCCGCCCGATGACTAATGATACCTTGCCATACATATCCCATACCATCAGTTCCGTCTCTTCTTCACTCAAAAGAACCAAATCGGTTATGCTTCCGTTCTCTGCAGGCAATGCAAAACTTCTCTCTGTCCCATGCCTTCTCATCTTCCTTCTCTCTATCCCCTTTTCCAAAAATGCCAGCAGGATAAAAAACAGCATAACGGATCCGCTGGCTGTCAATACCCATGTACGTTCACTGCCCTCCCCCATATAAATCCATGCAATGCCGGTCACTGCGGCACAGATACATGCTATCCACAAATCAATTCCTATCTTTCTATCCATCCCATCCTCCTATGTTCGGCGCTTCACCTTACTTTTCTCTTATATCTATTTGTCTCCCTCTTTTTTTCTGCTCTCTGCAGACAGCTATTTCCCCACCCCCATATATCTTTCAAATAAGTCCGACACATCCAAAGGATTCTTACCCTGTTTTCCCGTCTTCTTAAGCTGCTCTTCATGGATTTCCCCTGCTTTCGGATGGAATCCAAAGAAACGTTCAAAGCTTCCCGAAATATTATTAATATCAAACTCCTGATTTTCGGGTCTTCTCTTACCTTCACCTTTCCCAGCCTTCCCTTCCTTCCCGTTCTCCGACTGCCGTCCCGCCGGCTTAAGCCGTTTATCATACTCCTTCCTCTTCTCCTCATCTCCCAATACAGCATAAGCCTCCGATATTTCACGGAATCTGCCCTCCGCTTCCCGATTCCCCGGATTCACATCCGGATGATACTTCTTCGATAGCCGCCGGTATGCTTTTTTTATCTCTTCCGGAGTCACATTCCGCCCTGCTCCCAGTTCCAGTATCTCGTAATAATTTTTCTCCATATTATCCCCCAATCATATACTATTTTTCTGTCTCTCGTTTTCTTTTACGACATCTGAAAATGCTAATTCTACAATATCCTCTTTCCTCCCAAACCATTTCTTTTCTTCCTCATTAATGAGTCATCCAGAATCGCATCCATCCGGCCATACGGTTCTTATGCGGCTCTATAATGGGTCAGCCAGAACACACTTACCTATCCCTCATGTCAGCAGTCCTATCTGTACCGCACATCCGCTTCCTCCTGTGTTAATTTCTGCAGATCTATTTCATTAATGAATGCCATATTGGCCCTGCACTTATAATATCTTGTACTAAGCCTTCTATAAGGACCATCAACCCGCCTGCAAGCCTGCAGTTCAATCAAAAGTTCATCTCCCACCACCTCCAGATGCATGGACGATATTCTATCCTCTCTTTCATCCAGCATCACTGAAACCGACTCATTTTTTTTCAGGTCATAGATCTTCAGCCGGCAGATGTTCCTTTCCTTCTCCTCTTCCACTGTTATGCAGTAAAGGA
>CAJUIM010000018.1:10585-36144 GCA_910586275.1 uncultured Lachnospiraceae bacterium
ATCAGAAACATACATACAATGAATATCAACATTCCTAAAACATATTTCTTTTTTAACATATACTCTCCTTATAGTCAGTTAATAAAATTAGTTCCAAAATCTAATAAATACTTTTGTATTTTTAAAGCATAAACATCTTTATTAGCTTCATAATTATATCGCCCAACTGCATCCCTTTCTGTTTTACCTTTATTAGCCAGTAATACACATGCAGTATAAAGAGACATATCTATTGATTGCTGATTATAATTAACCATTATTATTTCGCGTTCCTCATCCTGTGAATGATGTTCGCTAATCTGCTGCTGCGGAAATGAAGTGTTTGTACGCACAGTTTTTATGGATTCCTTAATGGCAGGGTTTCCCATATTCCCTATATCCGCTTTTCCGAAATAATATTGTCCATCATACTTAAAAGCCCTGTTTCCATTTTGATCAAAATAATCCGATAAACTAAACTGAACATAACCATTATCTCTTTTTTCATCACGATCGAATACATAAATATTGTCATAATTCATGTTATCAACATGTGTCTTAAATGTCTTAGGATACGGATTACAGTTCACCATATGCCATAATGTACCGTCTCCAATAGTCATTGACTGCATGATATTGACAGTCGCATTAAATTTCCCATCAATTCCCAAAGATGTCTCAGCCATACACATAGCCTTTATAACAATAGGTCTGATATTCAAATGCTCACTTTTCGCCTCTCCCTCCCACAGATTATTAGTGAATTTACTCCATGCCAAAAACTTACTGTCAAACTTATCCATATTTGCATAAGATGCCGTTCCATTATAGGAATAATCTTTTCGAAACTTATTTACTCCGTCGTCGCCGCCCGCATATATATGGGTAATTTCATCCAATATTACCTGCGGAATATACTCCCCTTTTACCCACCTAAGCATCCAATCAAATGCCTCTTCTTCTGTCATGCCCGCCGTATCAATTTCCTGTACCAAATCAGCAGACATAATTCTCCCCATATATTTACATGCCAGCCAAGATTTTTCAAAAAGTACCGTCCGCAATTGACCCGATTTCGCATTATTATATGTTTCCAGCCATGATGTCCCCACGATACTAGGCTCACAAGGATTTCCACCCGCCGCATTTGTTCCCGGATGCCGCGAAGGCTCTTCCAGCATACATGTTCCGAAACAATTTTTCATATGTAAGTCAACCGGTTTCGGAATGTCTTTCTCCGACGGACTGACTGCACCGTCTTTATAAACAACCTTTTTCCCTTCAAATTGCAAAGGAATTATCTTGTCACCGCAATCACACTTTATTTTATCGCCAACCTTCATAAGTACAAAAACATCCATACAGTAATCTAATTCTTTCTTGATATCCTCTGTTACATAATCATCCCATTCTGTTATCTCCTTGTTACAATTGTTCTCATATCTACTTATCAACTTATTTATTTCTTCTTGCCTTTCAGCATTATTCTTGTTTATTTCATTGATCATTTCCCCTAATGCCTCTATACTATCCTTAATAACCGTATCCAATGGCTTTCCCATGCTGCCTGCTCCTCTCTTCCCCTATATTTCTTTCAAGCCAATACCTGTTAATTCCTTCCGCAGAACCGATTCGGCAAAATCAAGGCTGACGATAACACATTGCCGATCAGGAATATCTGCCTCCGCTATATTATAGTTCTGCAGTTTTTCCTTTCCGATTTCATCTAACCTGATATTTTTCCTATCTCTCATAGCACCTTTCTGTATACAGTCCACGACTGGCAAAAAAGGAATATAATATATATGCCCGTCACCCTTTACCGGATCCAAGAAAAAAACCTCTCTGTAAACTGCCTGTTTTTCATACATCGCAATTACGTTTCTCATAGCCTCGCTCACCATAAAAACAGGATCCATAATCATATCCGGATAAATAGTATTGTCTGTAGCCGAAACATAAAACATATTTCTTTGCTCCGAATCCATGCCCCTTCTCCGCAGGCTGTGCATGTCTATTTTTCCATACCAATTCTTAACGATTGGATTCCTGTCATAACCGTCTCCCTGCCTTAACATAAAATATTTCATCCCCTCAGATCCTTCCTATCAAATCCACATATCTCATATATTCTCCAAACCATATATCCATATCGTGAACATAAAGTCTCCCCATGCTTTTTATCAGAACCGTAAAGAAATGCTTCCCTTCCGCGTATAACCGCCGCATATAGCCTCTCCGTATTTCCTCCACCTCATATTCCATCAGCCGGATATAATCTTTCTGCAAATGCTTCCTTATCTCCAATATATCCTCCTCTAAGTCCCGAAACAGAAACTCCGGTACATAAAAAATACATGCCGGATTTGTATCCAGATAGATATTGTCGTCATACCACGCTATTTGATATGCATTGCTTCCCGTCACTATACTGCTGCATAAGCTGGATATTACCAGATTTTTCTCATTTTCTTTTCTCATATCCGCCAAAACTCTCATTTCACTCCGAAATATATCAATCCATGCATCTTTCTCCTTTTCAAAATATTTCCCTGCTTTTCCGACCCTTTCATTTAATAATCCGTCCAGGAAAACAGTTGACGATTTTTTCATATCAATCATTCTATCCATTCCAAAATACCCTCTTTCCGTCCGGCAGGCAGACAGCTGCCCCCTGTTGCCTGTTAATCCTTTTTTATTTTTTTAGGCAACGGATAGCCTCCGTTTAATGTATTGATTTTAATTGTCTGTAATGCCCCCGCATATTTAATATTATCAACGGCAATGCCATTGACTGCATCACACATAGCATCTGTCGCCTTGCCGCCTCCTATAGACGGCATACCCGCAATGCAAGCCATGCCCAATGCACTCATTTCTCCTATATCGCTTCCAAAGGATGCCACTGCTCCCATTGCCGTATATGCCCCTTCGCAGCATGGCACGTTATGAAATGTTTTTTTCTTTTTACTCTCCTGTTCTTCCTTATCTTTACTATCCACATGAAGGTTGCTTACTTCCTGCGGGCTATACAGATTAAAGTCCTGATGTATCTCCAAACTTGACTCTGCGGCGCATTGCACAATCCCGACAGGAGCGCTGCATATCAATTTATCTGCTTCCAAAGAAATGTTTCCCTTTGCTTCCATGCTTATCTTTTGCTGTGATGTTACTTCTATTCCCACACCATCTTTTATAGAAAGTTCCGGCAGTGTTCCTGTTTTATTTCCTTCTATGGAAAGTTCCTCGGGAAACAGTTTTAATGTTTTTTTATTTATAGTCTCAAATATTTTATTCTGTGGCATTTCATAATGGCTGCATATATTGCCATTGGTTCTCAGAACATCTATGACTGCAGCCTCCCTTTCATCTATTCCGTTTATTCTCAGGCATGCTTGCGTTCCAACCTCCGGCATGCAGTAAAATATATTGCTTGATTTCGGTTCCCAAGGAAAAGGATATAATATTTGACTCTCATCCCCGTCTATCCCCAAGCGGATATATACCGCATCCTCTTCTACATCCTCTATTTCTCCGTCCAGTTGTAAGCCGCTGAAAACTTGACGGAATATTATGTCATTTTTAAAAAAGGCCCTTGTACCTGCTTTATAGAAAAATGTTAATTCACCCTTTTCAAATATAAATTCTTTATCGGTTATGGCATATCTCTTGTCCTCTATCTGAACCAAATCGCCAATCAGGCAATTATTCTTTTTTCTCAAAGTATAATAAATATAATTGTCTTTATTAATGCTATCCATCCACTTCACATGTTCATAATATAAAGAACTGATTCCATATTCATATACCGTATCATCCATTCTTTCCATGTCCTTGCTTTTCCCCATCCCCATACAAATAACCGGATATGGCCGGCTTTCTTCTGTCCATATAACACTATGGAAATGGCTGGACAGCCGTATAAGAAACTCCCAGTCTGTTTCCTCATATTGGATCAATGGTTTTTCTATTTTCCTGTCATTATCTAAATTCCACTGAATTACAACGTCCGGATAATCCCTAACTACTTCTTTTGCAATTTCATAATATGTCATATTGACATTCTGGAACGAACGCCGTTTCTTCTCCCTGTCCAGCAAAATACTGTGCGCAATTCCTTCCACTTCCGCATAAATACTATTACCTACCATTTCTATCCTAATATCGTCTATTATTCCGGAAAATATCGTCTTTTTTGGCACATCTCCGTCATCATTCCTCTCATATAAAACAATCTTGCTTTCTTGCTGCATCCATATGTCATTTAATTCCATATCATCCTGCAATTGAAATCTAATGCTACAGCTACAGTGCCTGTTTATTCCTGTTTTTCCATGAAAACGCAGCAAAGACAATACCGGCAGCTGCGTTTCGGCTTCTATTCTTTCTGCTCTGATTTTTCCCATAAAACTACTGTCCTCACTCTTACCTTTTTCCTTACAAATACGTTTTCAGACTATTTTGTGCCGAATTCAATTTAAATTAATTTTTCCTCCCGCCATCTGTATTTTGTCTGCTATTTGTAATTGTGCGCTTCCCTGTCTCATATCAATGCTTTTTGCCGCAGTTATTTCTATTTCACCGGAATCACTGTTCATCTGAATCGTCTGACTGGCTTTCAGCATAATAGATTTATTTGACATTATTTTTATGCCCTGCTCATCCGATAGTTCAATGGAAATACCATTATTATTTGTGAGTATCAGACTGTTCGGAGTAAATAAGATTTCCTTTTTCTGCCGATTCATTATTGACTTTTCCTCCGGATTCTTTCTTACATCCATATTCTCCTGTAGATGAACGCTGCTTTCCACATACGCATCCGTCTCCTTTTCGGTAGGAAAACGGAACCGAACCTTATCACCTATTTCAGGCATACAGTACCAACCGGCACCGTCCGGCGACGAGTAAATCGTTGCATATTGAAATTCCCTTTTGTCCGCCTGATTATTCTCATCCATGTCTATATCAATCGTTACCTTATCCCGTGCCACCCCCGATACTCTGGCCGTTATGGAATTTCCTGATAAACAGGGATTATATGTTCTATTCACTGCAATTGCAGACTCGGCAGTTAAATAATATGTATGAATCAACTCGCTGCCTGTGAAATTTATATCCATTGCATAGATAATCAATTTCATACCATTGAAATAAATCTGCTGACCTACCTTATATATTTCCCTTTCCGTTACCTCATATACCCAGAAATTTCCGTCCTTCCCTAATTCATTCTTGCTCCCTCTCCCTTCATGGCCATACCGATGCAAACAAAAAGAGTCGCTCTTTATCTCATCTATATTTTTAAATTTAGGGATGCCCAAATACATTTTTACATCCCCGGTTTCATCATCCGGAAGCAAAACAGAATTGCTTATGCTGACGACTCTTTTCAAAAATTCCCAGTCTGTTTCCTGATACTGCATCAGAAATTCTTTTGTTTCTGCCGGCTCTATTCTTCCGATCAGAAAATTTCCCCTATCATATTTCATCAGACATTCTTTTGCTATCGAATAATAATCGTTGCATTCTTTTTGAAAAGACCGTATATGTTTCTTTATATCCGCTAAATAACTGCCTGTTTTCAAATGAATCTGCAAAATAATAACTCCGTTTTCATAGCGGAATAATGACTCATACAAAATTCCATGAAACACATTCATTTCCTCACCGTCCGCACCGGTCACGGTAACATGCACGGCATCCTTTGACCGAGCAGCCTTTAAACACTCAGCTTCCCGTTCCTTTTTAATCACACCTTTTATGATTAAGTATCCATGCTCATTAAAAGCTTTCCTTCCCTTGCACTCTAAAATATATTCAAAAGAGAACTTGTCAATATTTATTCTATCTGCCCTCAAGTCATTTCCTCCAATCCATTGAAATATCTTTCACCGAACCGATAATCTGCTGCACCATTTCATACCATTCGTCAGTATCCCGATACAGACAATTAAATATCCCTAACATTACACGGCTATTAATTGCAGCCAGGAAATGAATATTATAAATGGCCTCATCCAATGCCTGCGTTCTGAAATCATACACAACTTTTGTGCATTTTAAAGTTTTTATAGTTTTCTGACTGTAAAACTGAATTGCAGGATTCGATCTCTTCAATATATTTTTTAAATAGACAGCCATGCCATCTGTCTCCTCATCTTCTATTTTTTGAGAAAACAGAGAAAAACCGAAATTGGCAGTCAATTTTACATTAGTCAATATAATATGCGGACGAAACGAAGACGGATATTTTACTCTTGCATAATTGTCCGGCATAACTCCAAAACTATCCGGCAAAGTAATTTCCATTTTATCGTCAAACATTTTCACTTTAGAAAATGTTTCTATTCTGTCACCTATAAACATACCTGTCTCTAACGTATGATACTTTTCTTTCTTCTTTATTAATCTTTGATTCAGTAATATATTTTCATCATAATCAATATGTATTTCTGCCATATTCCCGTTCATACTCCGGTACCCCTGCTCCCTTCTGCCTCCTTACCTTTTCCGGCGCATCCTGCGAAAAATCTATCATATCGCCACCGGTTCCTGACAGGCGAAAAAGGGCATACCCTTGCGAATATGCCCTTAATCCCTTCTACATAGCCGGGTATCCACCCTCTACAGTAATCATATTAAGTTTGTCCTTCTTCTGCTTAATAACCAGCGTGAAGGTTCCGGTACCTTCCTCATCCCCGAAGTCTTCTTTATAATCGATGACAAATGCATTCGGGAAATAATACTTTCTCTCCATAACGCCTGCCGCCACATGCTCCACCGTCACTTTTCTGTAGCAGTCTGCTTTCTCCGCAGGCACTGCAGACCAAAGCGCCAGCTTCCTTGTGCTGTCAAACGGATCTCCGTCCACAGCCGTCAGAATCCTTCCGGTAATGGTCAGCGTACTCCCCACATCCTTTGTCCTTGCATTGGAATCCAGCGGAATATCCGTTGTATACTTCACGCTCCTGACACACTCCTTCGCTATCTCAAAGCTTTCTGTGCCTTCGATATTTACTTTATATGACATGTCCTACTCCTCCTTCCCTTTTATTCGCCGCCAAAGCCGCCTTCTATTTTAGCAGCCGCATTTTCATCCTTTTTCTGCTTCATGTTAATATAAAATGTCCCAACGCCGCTTTCATCGTCCACCTCTTCGCTGTATTCCACAACAAAGGCATTCGGGAGCGTAAACTGGCGCACTATCTGGCCGGCGGATACTACGGTAACCTCAGCGCTTCTGTAGCAGTCCGCCTTTTCGGAAGGTACCTGCGACCACTTTGCCAGTTCAAGCGTTGCGTCACTGCCTTCGCCTCCCAACTTATAAAGCATTTTTCCCCATACCCTGACACTCAGACCATAATCTGTTGCCCTTGCATTAGAATCCTTGGCAGATACAGAGTCAAAATCTACTTTTAAGATGCTTCTTTCATCAAAAGTGATAGGTTCTGCCCCGCCTGTGATTTTCATACGGAATCCCATAAAAATTCTCCTCCTTTGATTTTTATTTTATATGTATATGGGAAATTTTCCCCACATCATATCTTTGCTATGCCGGCTGCCTGCCGATACGGAAGCCGGCGCGGACTCGCCGCCATATCCGCCTCTTGAGCCTATACCCTGCTGGATGCATTGAGACGGTTTATTTCTACCTCTAAATTCTTCACATTTCCGTTGAAGGTAATGTCCAATGTACAGAATCCGTTTTCATCATCAATAGTATAAGTAATGTCGTCTCCTTTTCCGAGAATGGCATTGATATATTCCCTCTTGGCAAACCACTCGCTTTTTTGGCTGTTGGGATTATTGGAGAAGAACCGCACAATGGAATCCTCCTTAAAATCTCCGGTGCCATGGCGCATTACCCGTTCAATGTATGTAGTTACCTGTGTCTTATAAATTGGCTCAAAGATCGCCCCGTCAGCAAGTAAGTTCCTTGCTTTGTACACCATTACATTGGTTACATTCAGCCCGTTATATATAGCATTCTCCGAGGAGAACACAAAGCCGAAATTTTTCCTGTTGATATCCGCTTTAATGGCATTGGTGAATCCCGTTATTTCCTTTGCCATCATAGTCCTCACAGCAAGGGAATGGTCGTCTGCCTCTATATCAAACCGCACGCCTGGCAATTCGGGATCCACTCCCCTGCCGAATTTTTCTTTTAAATAGTCCGGGCTTTGATATGCCGCCACCAATCCGGCCGCCACATAAGCTGCTCCCACATATACGCCGTCAATCCACAGCTTCATGACATCTTCAGCCTCTTTGGACAATTCCACGCTTTCATCCTCGTTGATTATCATCCGCCTGTCCAGAATAACTCCCGACTTGTCTTTTGGAATAATCGTAAAATTAGGTATGCACGGAATGGCATATTCACTATATGCTTTCCCTATCAAAGGAGCGCACCGGTCTTCGTATTTTTCGATTCCTTCGGTAGCCAGCTTATTGAATGTGGTAGAATCCCCTGTCTCATAGCTGAAAAAGCATTGCACTTCATAATCCTTGAACACATCCAACAGCCTTGCCAACGCCTCCACACTGTTCACATCTGTTTTTACGGAAACCGTATTCCCCTTGAAACGTTCTCTTGTAAGCTTCATTTTAGAATACTGATCTAAGGAAACCGATGGCACAATGGCATACCAAACGGTATTGCTGAAATCATTTTTGGCATTCACGGTGTTCAGGAATGTAATCAGCCTGGAAATATTGCTGGACTTGGCCATCATCTCATTAGGCTGATTGGTAATCAGCATCGTAGGCCTCATCCCTTTCATTTTTTTCGGATATTGCTCAAAAAAGCACCAAATGCCTAACAGCTTTTCTATCAGCGGCTTCACTGTACGGATAAACTCATCTTTGCTTTCCTTATAGAAAGCTAGATAAGAGTTATAATTAGCCACTTCCTTTTCCTTATCAATGCCGCTCTCCATAGTAGATGTCAGCGGACAGAAAGTCCTGGCCACAAGAGCCTCCGTATAGTCGTTGCTTTCCTCATTCAGTGCCTGATAATCTTCCCTCAGAGCGGCAATCAGCCCGGCATTGATATTGTCATCCACGGCTGCAAGAGCAGTTACTTCCACTTTCGGTGCTTCCAACACTCTCAGTTCTCCGTCGTTCCCCATGCTTAGCACACCCAAAGCCAAAGGCGTGTTGTCCCGCTTTTCCGTGCCGTCTCCCAAAAGCAGCCTCGTCTTGATATCTTCAATCGCCAAAGGCAGCATAGCCATCACATTATTATAGTTTGCGCTTGCCTCTTCAAACATGACATTCAGCTTATCTGCCAAATCCTTTTTATGCGGATCCCCGTCTTCCAGCTTGGCATATTCGCCGTATGTATACTGCAGTTCTTTGCGGTTCTGCTTAATGTCGTCCATCACCTTTTTGGGGGAAATCATATCGGTCAGCTTTTCAAACTTGAAATCTACGTTTATGACCCCTTCCGCTCTTTTCGTGTCAATCATAGACATCAGCATATTCAGGAATTCGTTTTTCCTATTCAGCGGTATTTCCGTCAGCATCTCTTCCGGTATCGTCTCCGGTTTTTCCAGACTGTACATTACTTTCTGGTTGTTTGCATTAAAGTAACAGTACACGGTCGGCTCGAATTTCTCCAGGACTTCGTCGAAGCTGCGCACCAGCAGGTGTTCGTTAATCTCCTTAATCTTGTCGTCGGAAAGACTCTCCATCCCCCTGACATCCCCCACCAGCGTAAGGAAATCCAGTTTCTGTGGATTCAGCATTTCCATGAGCATGGTCCTGTTGGTTTGGCTTATTGTGTTTCCCATCTTGCTCCTCCTTCCCGTTCCCCGGGCTTTAAGTTTTTATAATGTATTTCCAATTCCGTAATCCCGTCCTCCAATGTGACCGTCAGCTTTTCGTTATAATATACCGGATATCCGATTCCCTTTTTCAGAATCTCCATCCCCCTCATTACCGTGCATTGTTCCGACTGATCCATAATCACCACTGCCTTTTCCGGCCCCGGATAGAAAGCAATGTCTCCGGCCCCGATATTGCCCAGCCTAATCCCGCAGCTGTTCAAAATCCATTCCAGCGTAATCTTCCCGCCTTTCCTGCCGAACAGCCGTATCGTCTGCGGCGCAATGTCACGCCCGCTCTGTGTCTGCACCACATATAAATTAAACTTGCCCGTATACTGACAGGATTTTGACTCATATCTCTCCGTATTCTTCCCATCGTTGGAATGAGCTATATAAATGACACCTGCCTTACTTTTCCGCAGCCAGATGACTAAAATCACTGCCAGAACAAACAGAAGTATCCCTAATATATACCAAAGAGGCCGGTAATCCACCTCCGTTACCGGATCCGGCGGCAATTCTATCTTCACTTTCTCTGCCGGCACTTCCCCGAATATCTCATAGAAATTATCTGTCCGGACCCACACTTCCACGCTGTTCAGTCCGTCTGCCAAAAAAGAATGCCGTATTGCCCCGTCTTCAACCGTTCCCTGATATTCCTCCCCGTTTACCGTATAAGAAACCGGATGACCCTCATAATAATCCTCTGCCCACAGATTCCCATTTCCTCCGCCTCGGTTCAGCAGCCTTATCTCCATATCCGCATAATGCGTATAAGTAATGTCTTCTCCCTTTCCCCCATCCTGCGCTTGCTCACTCCGATAGGAAATCCCTATCTCCAAACCGGCCTCATACTCGGCAATCAGATATGCCTCCACGGCGGAAGCTTCTTTCAAATCAAAAGTTATGTCCATGGAATCGGACGGTTTATTCAAATCAACGACAGCAAACCTCTTTCCCTTCATGATTCTTCCGCTTCCTGCCGTATACCCTGCATTAATACTTTCAATTTCACTCTTTCCGATAAGAAGCACTTTTGCCCTTGATGCCCCGCTTACCGGCAGTTCAATATGGAAATTCCCGCTGCTGCCTTCCATTGTTCCCACTTTCTTTCTGGGAAAATTGAAATGTTCGAACAATATATTTCCCGCAATGTCCGCGAAATCACCATCCACTCCTACCGTATATATTTCACTCCCTGCCGCCCCTGCGGCATCCGGAATATCTCTGTCTTCTTCCGGAATATCCCCCACTACCACGATATGCATCTGAATCCCTTTGCTGCCGGCCTGTTTCATCCCGCTCGCAAACTCTTTTTTAGATGCTTCGGATTCCTCCCCGTCCTTCATATCGATTTCCCCATCCGAAACCATTATGATATGCCTTTCCGTCCCTTCTTCCCCGGAAAACAGAGAAATCGCCTGCTGCAGCCCTAATCCTGCATTGGAATATCCTGCATATTCCAAAGATGCAAGTACATAATCCATATCTTCCGGTTTGCTGCCCAATTCCCCTTTGTACAAAATATCCGCGTTATAGATAACCAAACCTGCTTTTGTATCCGATGGTAAACTATACAGAATCTGGCGGATAACATCCGTTGCACCGCCGTCCCCGTCTGACTTCATTGATTTGCTGGCATCCAGAAGAAACACCACCTCGCTTTCCGATACAGAAAAACAAGTATCCTCCTGTGCCATTGAAAAGAATGATGAAAAAAAAACTAATAAATTCGGAATAAATAAAAGAAACAAAAAAGAAACTATTTTTTTCATACCCGTTCCCCTTTCTCCGGATATCGGATCAACGCCCTGCCTCAGACAGCAGACGACAATCCCCATATGCAGGAGCGTATCCGAAATTCTCCCAAGTATCTGTACATGACCGCATCATTTACGGCCGAATATCATGCGGCAGTGCACATCGTTACAAACAGCCGGAATAATAGCCAGAAAAACAAGCATTTTATATGGCAGCAGAATGAAGTCCGTTCCTATTACCGGCATATGAGTAAATACTATATATTTTTCAGATACGCTCCGACACTGTCAAAGCCTGTTCATTTTCCGTTCCTATCATTATAGAGAGTTCTATTACATGTACCTTTCCCCGTCGGCAAAACAGTCTGTCCAGCCAAAAGTTGAATTTCCATTCTGCTGCCCTTCGACTAAAACATACAAATTTCGACATTAATATTGTAATATCCGCCGCATAAAAAGTCCATGACGTTAACGGCTAACATTATTGACCGGTAACGTCATGGACGAAAAAGAAAATATATGTTATTATTTATCATACATAAAAATCACTGTAAGAAAGGGAACGATACATCATGAAAAAGAAAATTACAACCACACTTATTTTATTTGCATTATTAGCTGCCTTAATCCCGGCTCCATCCAATAACGATCATTTAATACAGCCTTTAAATTTCTGGGAGATAATCTGGATTTAATATTTTCCTCTCCCACTTCAGTCAATACCATTCTTTACCGGCTTCATAATTTTTTTCATAATGTTCCGTTAATTTATTATGATCTCCGGTCATATTGTAAAAGTCAGTCATATAGAATACTTGTACAAGCAGCCTGTTACAGGCTGCTTTGTCAGCTGTATGCAGCTGTTCCATATCCAAAGCCTGCTCTCCGATACCATACCCGGCAAATTTTCCATCAAACAGCCGGAAACATTTCTTTGTGAAGTCCACCATATACTGCAATGATGCCTCATAATCCCCCTGATCCGACAGCATATTGGCTAGATTAAAAATAGGCACTTTCATGCTATCCCACCACCAATATTCGAAATCCATGCTGCTTTTCTCCACCTTTCCAAGCATCTTTTTCAGCAGTTCGATTCCCTCCCTTTGCCTTCCCTGAATTTTAAGTATATTAGCCAGATGAGTATACAGCACAATTTCTATGTAAGTAAAATAATACAATTCCGTCTTTTCCAGCATCTCTTCCTTTACGGATAATCGCAGCAGTTCCTCATCTCTCCGGTAAAACTCTTCCGCATCAATCTGCTTTGTGGAAAAAGCCACCCAGTTTTCCATCATCCCTATATACTGTCTGTTATTCACTGACTCTGTATCCAGTCTGTCCCGAATCCGTTCCATCATTCCTGCCGCCTTTACCCACCGGCCTTTTCTGGCCTCTTCCTTAAACAAAGCAAGATAGCGGAACAATTCATAATCCGTTGTCTCCAGTTCTCCGCTGAAATACCCATATCCAATGTTCAGCCGCTCAAAAATTGCTTTCCGTTCTTTAGGGCGAGGCACCATCTTTCCTGTTTCCACCCGGGAATAAGTCTCTGCCGCACAAATTCCCTCGCTTAACTGCAGCTGTGTCATACCGCTCATAATCCTATGTGAACGAAGATATTCATTCAGCAGGAAGAACTGCCGGCTGCTGTCAAACAGCAGTTCCGGCTGAAAATCCGTATCATAGCCCGCATCCCCCAATACTTCCTTAAATGCGGCATACTGCCTGCTGTATACCCGTTCCTTTTCCCCGTCTGTCCCGGCCAAGTCGGCCGTATACAGACGCAGCACCTCCGCCAGATGATACAGTCCGCCGCTTTCCTTCAAAAGAAGCACCGCCTTTTCCTCATAACTCAGCCGCTCCATAATGCCCATCTGATCTCCGCAGATTCGCAGCAATGCACAGACCATGCCCGGCACTAGCTTCGCGCATTCCTGTTTATCCGTAATAATTTCTTCCGTATATGCAATCAGAAATTTCAGCCGGGAGCATACCTCTTTGGGATGCATAAAGTTCTGTTCCCCGCCTTTATAATAATACAATGCCAGCAAACCGATTTCAAAAGTGCTCAGCCAATATCCCTCCAGCTCCCCACGGAAGCAGTCGGATGCCGTTTCCCCGATTGCCTCGCCCAAAAGCCTCCACGCCTTTTCCCCGTCCTTGCCGAGTTTTTCTTCCACAATAGACTGCAGATATAGCCTGAACTGTCTCTGTATTCTTCCGCCGCATCCTTTTGACAGATCCTTCTCATTTTTCATTTGCTGCTTTACCATATCCCAATCCTTTTTCAGAATGGCATCCAGCACGGATTCCTTCCACATATAATATTCGTATTCCTTCAGGGAAAGCATAACCGTAAAATCACGGGGATTCATCCCTATACGCTGCATAAGACAATGGAAACTCAATCCGTCAGGCATCCTCTCCCCGCTCTCATATCTAGACAAAGCCCTTGTAGAGCAGATCCCGTTGGACAATTTTTTCTGAGATACCTTCTTCTGTTCTCTGATCTGGCATAACATCACACCGGCTTCTATCTTCTGCATAAAATTCCCCCTTTTCCCGGAAGGCTGTGCCCGGTTTCCCCACTGCCTATCCTATTCTCAATACTGATATTTCCCTTTTCCCTCATATCCTTCGGCGGCATCCCAAACTTTTCCTCGAAAAGATGGTAAAAATGACTGGTATTCTCATAGCCGACGGCAATGGCTATCTGCTTAATAGGAAGAGCAGTTTCCTTCAGCAGCTGCACCGCATGGTCAAGACGGACTGTCTGAATATATTTCCGAAACGTCTGCCCCCTATATTTCTGTAATATAAGGTTAAAATAGTTCCGACGGTAATGAAAGACATGTTCCAATTCCGAAATACTGACTTCCGCATCATGAAGGCGGATATAACGTTCCAATTCATAAAGAAAAGCCTGTTCCCTGCCTTCCCTGCTGCTGCTGTAACGGACAGAAGAGTAATCCGTACACAGCCTCCGCAAAAGCCGGATAAGCAGCCCCAGCCGCACATGCTCATATCCGGGCAGACGTCCCAAATCTTCCTGTGTAATCTGTTCCAGCAGCTGCAGCACCTGCAAATCTTCTCTCTCCGTGCCTGTCTCTCCCATCGGCGCATAAGTAAGAGCAAGAAAACTCTGTTCCCGCTTCTGCTGGCATAATGCATAAAGAAGAAATCTATGCAGCTCATCCGTTTCCGGATAACTGCGGAGCAATTCATCCAAATAGTCCGCTTTTATCTGTAAAAAAAGGACTGCGGCATCCACGGCATCAATATAATCAGAATGCTCACAATTCTGATCGGTAATGACAAAACACCCCTGCGGAAAATGATATCTTTCCCCAAGAAGAAACTGATCAAAGCTTCCTTCTATCACATATAGAATTTCCACATATTCATGCCGGTGAAACCATCCCCTGCGCGGCAGCTGCCGTTTCATTCTCCTCATTCCCAACGGACTGATGCTCCATTCGATTCCCCGGTGGTCATAGACACACAAAAGTATCCGAAAATCATCGGATTTCAGACTGTTGCGGTCAGCTTTCAAAAAAGTAAATTCTTCGCCGGTATCTTCTTCCTCCGTCTCCCATTGAGCCGAAAACCCGGAGACATCAGAAGAAAAGAGACAATGTTCCCTTACATAAGCCGTTCTCTCGCGTATTGTCTTATAACAGTTCATGCAGATACCACCCCTAAACTTGTTTCCTAACCAAAATAAATCGTGCATTTCGTCCTTATACTCTAGTATAACCATTTTTTCCGTCCTTGTCATTGTTTATCTTTCACCATATGATAATTATAGCAGAAAAAGTGCTGCCATTCGGCTCTTTGCCGGCGGGCACATATGGACAGAGATAAAATTTGTATAAGAAATGGAGGAAAAAATGAGAAATCAAAACATTGACCAAGGTTGGGAATTTCAATTCGGCAGAAGAACTCCGTACCTATCTGAGGAAAAGGAAAAAAGGCTGGTTAATCTGCCGCATGATTACATGATTGAAAGCGATGTCACGCCGGATGCACCGGGAGAGAGTTCCATGGGATTCTATACCGCAGGAGTGGCAAACTACCGTAAAATAATTACCATTCCTGCTCAGTGGGAACATGACCGGATCGGGCTGAAATTTGACGGCATCATGATGAATGCCACGGTAGAAATCAACGGCTGTAAAGCAGCTTTGCAGCATTATGGCTATGCTCCCTTCTTTGTGGACATCACACAATATATCTACTGCGGAAAGGAAAACAGCATTACAGTGACGGTGAACCCGAGCCAGCAGCCGAATTCCCGTTGGTATTCCGGAGCAGGAATCTACCGCTCAGTAGAACTGATCCACACACCCGGTCTGCATGCGGCAGAAGACGGAATCTTTCTATATACAAAAGAAATTACATACGGTCCGGACGGCCATGCGGAATATGCCTTTTTACAGGCAGAAGTAGAAGTATGCAATGCGTTCCGCGAAAACCGCCTGGCCAAGGTGGAAGTATGGCTGACAGAGGACGGAAGCAGCGAGGAAATTGTTTCCCGCAGCACGGTTATCCAAGTAGACGGAGGAACCTCGGACACGGCACGTCTGGCAATTACTGTAAAAAATCCAAAACTCTGGAGTGCCGAATCGCCCGTCCTATATCAGGTACATGCAAAGGTAACCGATATCGGCACCTTCAAAACCCATGCACTATACACCGAAAACGGAACCATAGATGAAATCCGGACACTCTTCGGAATCCGGACAATTACGGCAGATGTGGTTCACGGTCTCCGCATTAACGGACAGACCACAAAGCTGAAAGGCGGATGCCTGCACCACGATAACGGAATACTCGGCATCGTATCCACCTATGAAGTAGAAGCCCGCAAAATTGCACGCCTGAAAAAAATCGGCTTTAACGCAATACGCACCACCCATAATCCTCCTTCCAAAGCGCTGACGGAAGCATGCAGCCGCCTTGGCATGTATATCTTCGATGAAGCATTCGATGCATGGGGAATGGGAAAAATGCCCGGAGATTACAACCAATATTTTGACAGCGACTGGGAGAAGGACTTGAGTGCTTTTATCAAACGGGACCGCAGCTGCCCATGCGTAATTATCTGGTCCACGGGCAATGAGATTACGGAACGCGGAGGCCTGAACAACGGATATGTTCTTGCAAACCGCCTTGCCGAATTTGTCAGGAATCTGGATCCAAGCCGTCCGGTCAGCAATGGCATATGCACCTTTTGGAACGGACTTGATGATGAACTGGCGGCAGAAGGAAGGAAAAAAATGTTGGAAGCCTTCAGTGCAGACACAGATATTCAGAATATCAATTTAAACGAGAAAAAAAATCAGAATTGGGAACGCTATACGGAACCCTTTACCAATGGCCTTGATATTGTAGGATATAATTACCTGGAAGATAAATATGAAACCGACCATGAACTATATCCAGACCGCGTGATGCTCGGATCGGAAAACTTTCCCAAAGAAATTGGTTTCCGGTGGCCCATGGTTGAGAGCCTGCCATATGTCATAGGCGATTTTACTTGGACAGCCGTAGACTATATCGGAGAAGCCGGAATAGGCAAAACCGCTGCCGTAGAACCCGATGACCCACGAATAAAAAAAGGCCCCTACGCTCTGTCCTCCCACGATTCCCAATATCCTTGGCGGCTAGCCAATGATGCAGATATTGACATAAACGGAAATATTCTTCCGCAGGGAGAATACCGCAGCGTAATATGGGGAAACAATAAAACCTTTATCTATTCCTACGATCCGGAAAACTTCCATAAAATGGAACTTATCAGCCAATGGGGATTCACGGACATCAGAAAATCCTGGAACTGGCCGGGACAGGAAGGAAATCCTGTAAAAATTATGGTATTTTCCTGCGCGGACGAAGTAGAACTGTCTCTGAACGGCAAAAGCCTTGGCAGGAAAACCGTCCGAAAAGACAGAGATCTTCCTCAAAGCGTGCTTTTTGAGACAATTTATACACCCGGCGAACTTCTGGCCGTCAGCTTCCAAGGCGGGGAAGAAGTCTCACGGAAAACTCTTAAAACAACAGGAGAACCGGCTGCAATCCGTCTGTCTACGGAGCATGTGGGAAGATACCTCTATGCAGAAGCTGAAATTGTTGACAAAGACGGCAATACAGTACCCAATGCAGCGCTTCTGATGACTGCAAAAGTAACAGGAAATGCCAGTCTGGCAGGATTTGGTTCCGCAAATCCTATTACGGAAGAAAACTATACCTCCGGCAGCTTCACTTCTTACCGCGGCAAAGCACTGGCAATTATCAGGACAGGCGAGCCGGCCACAGCAGCAGAACTGACAGTATCCGCCCTAGGATTGGAAGACGCACATATCACAATATAAAATTATCTGCCGCCCACGGATTTACGCGCGGCCATTTTCAGAACGGCAAATATCATAAAAAAATGTGACATTCCCTACAACTGCAGAAAGCATATGGAATCTTCTGATATGAAAAGATTTCATATGCTTTCTGTCCAATTTGCTGTGGCTCACCGGAAATCAATTTTCAATCCCGTACCTTGAAATCCCGATCATATGATAGTATACTAACCATAGATTCATCAATAAGCCAACCAAAACAGGATTGCATATGGAACAAAATAATAGACAAAAAACCGATAAATTATTTTCACTTATCAATTCCCTAGAGCAGTACCGCACACTCTCCCTGACGGAATATGAATACTTAATTACCCACCGCTGCCCGGAAGCAGCCCACATCCTGTCCGAAAAAGCGTCCCGCATCTGCCGCAGGATATACGGCAATGCCATATATATAAGAGGGCTTATCGAAATCAGTAATTTCTGCAAAAATGACTGCCTCTACTGCGGAATAAGAAGAAGCAGCCGAAACTGCGACCGATACCGCCTCACTGCTGATGATATTCTGCAGTGCTGTGAGGAAGGACATGCTTTGGGATTCCGCACTTTTGTGCTGCAAAGCGGAGAGGATTCTTTTTTTACCGATGATGTCATGTGCGATATCATCCGTAACATAAAAAAACGATATCCCGACTGCGCCGTTACCCTTTCCCTAGGTGAACGAAGCCGCAGCAGCTATCAGGCTCTCTTCGATGCCGGCGCGGACCGTTATCTTCTGCGCCATGAGACGGCAGATGAAGAACATTATAAAATGCTTCACCCTCCGGAGATGTCCTATGCCAACCGGATGCAATGTCTGCAGGAACTGAGAGAGATCGGCTATCAGGTTGGCTGCGGCTTTATGATAGGTTCCCCTTACCAAACGGCAGCCGCTCTGGCACAGGACTTAAAATTCATCGAGACATTTCAGCCGGATATGTGCGGGATAGGACCTTTTATTCCCCATGCCGCCACACCCTTCCGTCATATGCCTGCCGGAGATGCCGAACTGACCTGTTATCTCTTATCTCTTATCAGGCTCATACATCCTCGGGTACTTCTTCCCGCCACTACTGCGCTGGGAACGATAGACCCGGACGGAAGGGAGAAAGGAATCTTGGCGGGCGCAAATGTAATCATGCCTAACCTATCGCCTTTCTCTGTCCGAAGAAAATACGAACTATATAATAACAAAGCCTGCACCGGCAACGAATCCGCCCAGAACAAAGACTTCCTGTCACAACGCATGGAAGCAATAGGTTATGAAATTGTTACCTGCCGCGGAGATATAAAAAGATAAGAAAGGAAAAACTATGACAGCTTACAATCCGAAATCTTTAAAAGCAGAAGAATTTATTAACGATGAAGAAATAATGGCAACTTTGGATTATGCGGAACGGAATAAGCATAACCTGACATTAATTGACGAGATACTTGCCAAAGCACGCCCCCATAAAACGGAAAACGGCTGTACATGCAATGGCCTGACCCACAGGGAAGCTTCCGTATTGCTGGCCTGTGATATTCCCGAAAAAATTGAAGAAATATACCGTATTGCCGAAGAGATCAAATTGGCATTCTATGGCAACCGCATCGTTATGTTTGCTCCCCTTTATCTGTCCAATTACTGTGTCAACGGCTGTTTATACTGCCCATACCATATGACAAATAAGCATATCACCCGCAAAAAACTGACACAGGAAGAAATACGCCGGGAAGTTATTGCCCTTCAGGACATGGGACACAAACGCCTTGCTATCGAAGCAGGGGAAGATCCGGTACAGAATCCCATCGAATATATTTTGGAATCCATCCGGACCATCTACAGCATCAGCCATAAAAACGGAGCCATCCGCCGCGTCAATGTGAATATTGCCGCCACCACAGTGGAAAATTACCGGCTTTTGAAAGAAGCCGGCATTGGTACCTATCTTCTTTTTCAGGAAACCTACCACAAGAAAAGTTATTTGGAACTCCATCCCACCGGACCAAAACATGACTATGATTACCATACAGAAGCGATGGACCGGGCAATGGAAGGCGGCATCGACGATGTAGGATTGGGCGTTTTATTTGGTTTGGAAAGGTATAAATATGAGTTTGCAGGACTCATTATGCATGCGGAACATTTAGAAGCCGTCCACGGCGTAGGCCCCCACACAATCAGCGTGCCAAGGGTAAAGCATGCGGATGACATAGACCCTAATGTTTTTGACAACTCCATTCCGGATGAAATGTTTGCCAAAATCATAGCCTGCATCCGCCTCGCCGTTCCTTACACAGGTATGATCATTTCCACCAGAGAATCCCAGCAAGTAAGGGAAAAGACACTCCGTCTCGGCATTTCACAAATAAGCGGTGCATCCCGCACCTCGGTAGGCGGTTATACGGAGGAGGAACGTCCCCACGATTCGGAACAGTTCGATGTATCCGACCAGCGTTCCCTTGATGAAGTGGTGCATTGGCTTATGGATAACGGCCATATCCCTTCCTTCTGCACTGCCTGCTACCGGGAAGGCCGCACCGGCGACCGATTCATGAGCCTGTGCAAAAACGGACAGATCCTCAACTGCTGCCATCCCAACGCCCTGATGACACTGACGGAATACTTAGTGGATTATGCCTCCGAAGAAACCAGAAAGACCGGATTTGCCCTGATTCAAAAAGAATTGGAAAAAATACCGAATGAGAAAGTACGCATGACTGCAGAGGAACATATTGCAGATATCAAAAACTCCAACCGAAGAGATTTTCGTTTTTAAGCACTCTCCGGAAGCGGCTGCCGCCTGACCCGTTATCCGCAGATAGATAGATAAAACAAATTTACGGAAAGGAATCAATATCATTATGTCATTAAACAGCACCGCAGCTGCGGAACGTATCCATATCGGTTTTTTCGGCATGAGAAATGCCGGGAAGTCAAGCATCGTCAACGCAGTCACCGGCCAGGACTTGGCAGTGGTATCCGAAATCATGGGAACCACTACCGATCCGGTGAAAAAATCCATGGAACTGCTCCCTCTCGGCCCCGTAGTCATTATCGACACGCCCGGCATTGACGACGAAGGAGTTTTGGGTGAAATGCGTGTAAAAAAAGCCAAGCAGGCCCTTAACTACACAGACATTGCCGTTTTGACCATAGATGCCTGCAAAGGGCTTCAGGAAGCAGACCGCCGGCTGATTGCCCTTTTTAAGGATAAGAAAATACCCTATATCATTGCTTATAATAAAGCAGATTTACCGGAAATCAAAGAAAAAAATGACAGCCAAGAAGCAGACAATCCCTCTTCTGACGTCATCTATGTCAGTGCCCAAACAAAACAGAATATTTATGAACTGAAAGAAATGATAGCCCGCATTGCCAAAAAAGAAGAAAGCCGGAGACATATTGCAGCAGACCTGCTGCAGGCCGGCGATTTGGTGGTATTGGTAGTCCCCATTGATTCTTCTGCCCCAAAAGGAAGGCTGATCCTTCCCCAGCAGCAGACCATACGGGATATTCTGGATGCCGGAGCCATTGCCGCCGTATCCAAAGAAACGGATTTGGCCGGTACATTCCGATCCTTTGCAAAAAAGCCAAAACTGGTCATAACCGACTCACAGGCATTTGGGCAAGTCTCCAAAGATACTCCTGACGATATCCTGCTCACCTCTTTTTCCATCCTTTTCGCCCGCTATAAAGGTAATTTGAATGCGGCCGTAGAAGGTGCCGCTCAGCTGAACCGCCTTCAGGACGGCGACACGGTACTGATTTCCGAAGGCTGCACCCATCATAGACAATGCGGCGATATCGGCACGGAAAAACTTCCCGCATGGATAAAAAACTATACAAAAAAAGAAATAAACTTTGCATTCACATCCGGCACTGAATTTCCGGAAGAACTGTCACAATATGCCCTAATTATCCACTGCGGCGGATGTATGCTGAACGAAAGGGAAATGCAGTACCGCTTCCGCCATGCGGCAGACTGCGGTATCCCCATTACCAACTATGGCATTGCCATAGCACAGATACACGGAATACTAAAACGCAGCCTGCAGCCCTTTCCGGAGATTATGGATATTCTGACTGAGTAGGGATAATTCAACCTCCCTACTCAGCCATGTTTCTTGGTTTGGTCAAAATCATCTTTCAAAAATTCCAATCCATAACCATTGGGACGGTTATTCTTTATATAGTTGATTACAAAAGCTTTTGCCTCCTCGTAGCTGCTGTTTCCATTTTTTTTCAATTCCGGCAATTTTACCTTGTCATTTTTACGGGAAGTTTCAATGGCTTCCGATTCCTGCTGCTGACTTCCGCCGGTATCTTCCGGTTTTATCATTTCTGTCTCTGTTCCCTTATTTTCTTCCTGTAAATCATCGATAAATTCCTGATCCTCTTGGACAGCTTCCTTCACTTTCTCCGACGTTTCCTCACTCTGTTCTGCCTTGGCCTTTTCTTCCTCTGCCACTTCCTCTTCCGTCGGAAGATTGCGGTAAAAATCAGACTGCAGAAATTCCATATGAACCTTCTGGACTCCCATCGTCTTTCCCAGAATCTTTTCCATCAGCCCAAGCTTCTTTCCTTCAGGAATATAAGGATTATTCACGATAGACTTTGCCTCTGCCATCAGACTGCTCATTTTCGTGAACTTCAGTTCTTCCACATCCTCTTTTGTCCTGCAGGCTTTCAGTTCTCTCTCATATGCTTTCTTTTCATTCTGTATTTCTATATAATTCTGATACATCTGCGGATTATTTCTTTTCAGATATTCGATTTCCTCGCTGCTCAGAGTCCCCCCTGATTTTAACTTAGCGCTGATATCCCCCATCTTCTTACTTTCCCGCATCTTCTCCATATCTTCCTTATACCGCTGGATCTGCCTCGCAACCGGATCTGCATTTTCCTTATCAAATATCTTATTGCTTTTTTTCTTCTGCTGCCACTTACTGTCCATCTCTGCCAGCTTCACGGTACTGCGGATTGTTCCTGAAACTATCGGTAACATCATCATAATATCCAACCTCCTTGTCTTTATCCATGCCGCAAATCCGTTTGCGTCATCATATGATAAAAAAGTAAATAAAGTTAATTAAATTATACTACCCGCAAAACAAAATCACAAGTAAGATATTCTGTAAAACACGGAAATCAGCGAATTCACAGAATCTTTGCATCCCATGTAACTGTCAGATCTCCCTGATACCCTTTTCCCATCTTATGTCTTGCCTTCCTGTTTTCCACCGTATCAAAAATAATGGAAAAATCATAATCTTCCGGATATAATTCGGAAGCGGCTACCTTTAATTTCAGCCGTTTCTGATTTACCGTAATTTTTTCCCCCTTCACCTGCACCAGCACATTTCCCCTCTCATCCTCCGGAACCACAACAATCCCAATAGTTCCCTCCGGCAAAACTGTCACGCTGTCTCCCCGTGTAAAGACAGGCATCAACGGCTTTCTTTCTGTTTCCTTCATTTTCTGAATAGAAGGGACAAACTCCTTCTTCCACTGGGTTTCCTTTTTCAGTTCCAATTCATTGACAAGCGCTTCCCTGACTTCACCATAAGCTTCCATCGCCGCCGTATAAAGCATATCCCCCGGCATTCCCAGCCTTTTCGCAATGTACAAGGCACAGCTGTCTCCTGATTTCCCGATTTCCATTCGGTACAGCGGCTTCAGATTTTCTCTGTCAAATTCCATTCTTGCATTGACAATTTCTTCATGCCTTGCCGCATATGACTTTACTTCCGGGTAATGAGTTGTCACAAAAAACAGACATCCGCTCAGCCGCAGCTGTTCGATAATTGCTATGGCAATGCCCATCCCTTCGGCAGGATCCGTGCCGGAACCAAGTTCGTCCATTATGACCAAGCTTTCCTTCGTCACCTTCCGCAGAATGTGAAGCACATTGCTTATATGTGACGAGAAAGTAGATAGATTATCCGCAATATTCTGTCCGTCCCCAATATCGCACAATATTTGATTATTCATGCAGATATCCGCTTCCCTGCAGGGAACGTGCAGCCCACAGCCGGCCATTGCACTGAACAGCCCAACCGTCTTGATTGCTACCGTCTTGCCTCCTGTATTGGGTCCTGTAATGACTACCCCTTTCCTTCCGTTTCCCATTTCAAAATCCAAAGGTACACAGTCTTCTTTCTTTAAAAGCGGATGCCTTGCTCCCTTCAGCAAAAAATATCCCTGCATATTGATCTTAGGTTCCGTGCCGTCCATATCCACACTCAGTTTCCCCTTTGCAAAAATATAATCCAACTTCACCAGCATCTTTATATTTTGCCGGAAATCCTCTTCCTTCTCCGCAATATGATCCATCAGCGTATAAATAATTCTCCGTACCTCATTGTCTTCCTCAATTTCCAGCAGTTCCTTTTCCTCCCTATATCTGGCCACTGCGGCAGGTTCAATAAAGAAAGTCGTACCGGTTGCCGACTTATCCACAACACTCCCCGCCACTTTGGATTTATAATCTTTCTTCACCGGCAGGCACACTCTTCCATTGCGGCTGACAATAAATGACTCACTCATATACTTTTTCTGCAGCCGAAGCAGACTTTCCGCTTTCTCCTTTATTTTTTCCTCCAAACGCTGTATGTCCCTCCGCATATCGCGTAATGCGGCAGAAGCTTGATCATCGATTTTCCCATGCCGGACACAGCGCATCAGTTCTTCCCGTATCTCCTCTGACAAAATAAGATTTTCCTCATAATATGCCAAAGATATCCTATATGCTTTTCCCCTTTCAAGGTATTCTTTCATACGCTTTACCGCCGTCAGGAACATGCCCACTTGCTCCAGTTCCTCGGGCATCAGCAAATCATATCTGACTGCCTTTCCCAACAACTCTTCCATATTTTCCATAGAAGCCGCCGGCGGTGTTCCTATGCTGTCCAGCATCTGTCTGGCCTGTGTGGTGTCAGACAGATTTTTCCTTAACTCCGATTCGGATATAAAAGGAACCAAATTCCTGATTATCTCTTTTGCCTGACCCGAAGCAGCATATTCTGCCAAAGTTTCTATTATTTTATCAAATTCCAATACTTTTAAATTCCGATCCATTTCTTTCTCCTCTGCTTCCTATCATAATTTCAATATTTACATTTCTAATTCGCCTACAGAAATCTTCCCGATGAGAAATTATCAAAAAAATGGAAAATAAAAAACCTATGAAGCCATCCGTCCCATAACAGATGCACACCATAGGCACATACAAATAAAATAATATTTCGCAAATATGAAAAGTCAGACTTTACGATTTGCTAACTATTTTCTGTTATGGAAATGAGAGTGTGCCTTAAAATTCATTCCTGACATCTGCCAGAAAGCAATTTTCAAACACATTCCGGGCAACAGAATCAGATGCACTCCCATACGGTAACCGTGCATTTTCCCTGTTCCCAAATCTTTCATAGATTATTATTTTCCATAAACAGATACAATTAACAAAAAAAACCCTCCCTTTCCAGAACTCTTCTAAATTATATTTCTACCATACTATGAAATATTTTGCAACCATTTTTTTATATTATTGCCTGAATGTAATGTTGGGAGGCGGACGCCCGTGCGCGAGTTTTTTTAGTGGCCG